>JBDNAQ010000146.1:0-15477 GCA_039768345.1 Flavobacteriaceae bacterium | reverse complement strand
GATTTTTACCGCCATGCCATCGCCATAGGGGAGCGTTACGGATTTTACAACAACTTAAACGACGTCTATATCTCCCTTGTGGATCTCTACTCGATATTGAGTGAATACAAGTTAGCGGAAAAAGCAGGAGAAGAAGCATTAAAATATGCCGAATTGCTCGACAATAATTTTATGGCCATGCGATCCTGGCTTGCATTGGGAAAATTGCAAAACCTCCAGGGAAAATATATATCGGCCATCAAAAGCTTGCAGAAATGCATCGAGGTTGCCACCGTAGATTTTGGCGATGAATTTTATTTGAGTCAGGCTTATGAAAATCTTGGGAAGGCCTATGCCGGCAACCATAATTACCAGGAGGCCTATCTGGCATTGGAAGAGTACGATCGATTAAAAAATTCTATTTTCACAATCGAAGCTGATCGCCATATATCCTTGTTACAAACCGAATTCGACGTTGCTGAAAAGGAATCCACCATTCAGGTGCAGGAATCCGAAATAAAGAAACAACGCTCCAGACAGACCTTTGTCAGTATTATTGCCGCTTTGTTACTGCTCATTCTGGTCTTACTCTATAAGACGGTTCAGAGTAATAAGCGCAAGAATATCCTGCTTCAGGAACAAAACAAGGAAAAGGAATTCCTCTTAAAAGAAATTCATCACCGGGTGAAAAATAATCTCGAAATTGTTTCAAGCCTTCTTGCTCTCCAATCAGAGCAAATTACAGACGGTAAGGTTCGGGACGCGATGCAAAAAAGCCAGCATCGCGTACACAGCATGAGCATGATACATCAAAAACTTTATCAGGGCAAAAGTATCTCAGTGATCGAGATGCGCGATTATTTTATAAACCTGGGCAATTATATCGTGGAAACCTTTGATGCAGAGGACCGTATAAAGGTCGAATGCCATATGGAACCGCTTGAACTCGATGTTGACATGGCCTTACCCATAGGGTTGATCGTTAATGAACTTCTCACCAATTCTATGAAGTATGCATTTCCCGATAACGGTGAAGGAAAGGTTATCATCCATCTTGAGGAAAAAGATGCTCATCTATTACTCGAGGTAAGTGATAATGGGATAGGGAAACCACTGAGTGGCAAGAACGAAGGAACCGGATTTGGCACCCAACTCATCAGCTTGCTCACTAAACAACTCGAAGGAAAGATGTCTCTTACAGTGAAGGACGGTACTTCGGTCTCATTTGAATTTAATAACCAACACAAAGCAGCCTAATCATGAATAGAAAAATTCGCATCCTAATTGTTGAAGACGATATGATCATCGCCGCTAATTTATCTTTGCAGCTCAGTAAACTGGGCTATGAAGTGACAGGAATCGAATCAAGGGGTGAAGAAGCGCTACACCATGCCGTGGAAAACAATCCGGATATCGTGTTGATGGATATTAACCTTAAAGGTGAGCTAGACGGCATTGAAACAGTGAGAAGGATTCAGCAGCAAAGAGAAATAGGCGTGGTCTACCTTACAGCCAATAATGATGAAGGAACTTTTAACAGGGCGAAAAGCACCCAGCCGCATGCGTTTATATCTAAACCCTTTCATAAACTGAATTTGCAACGTGCCATAGCATTGGTCGCGGTACAGATCAGTGAGACCTTACCTAAGGTCTCATCCCAGGCATCGAATGGAATGGAAGTGATGGACGATAGAATCTTCGTGCGTCATAACGGGAAGATGGTCAAGATACTGCTCGACCATATTCTCTATGTGGAGGCCGATCGAAATTATTGTAATATCGTTACTGAAAATGGTAATTATTTGGTGGTGAGTACATTAAAATCGATTGAAAGTCGGTTGCGCAATGGCAATTTCATACGCGTCCACCGTTCTTTCCTGGTTAATATCTCAAAATTGGATACATTGGCGGAAAGTTACCTTGAGATCAGGAGGAAAACCATTCCTGTGAGCCGGTCTTATAAAGAACTGCTCCTGGGCAGGCTACAGACCATTTAAAAAAGGCATCATCAGCTCACTTAGAGCATCGTTTCTGCATTTCCCGCGCGATATCCCGGCTTCCGGTATTCGAATTATGCTTTAGATGATCAATGATAGCATCATGATCTTCTACTCTTCCCTGAGAAAGTTTGTAGGCGGCCTGGATCTTATCCATACTAATCTCAAAACCCACAACACCCTTTATTTGCCGCATTGTCTTTTTGGAAAACCCCGGAACGGATACCGGATGCTCACTTTCACTTTCATATTTATCTACAAGGGCTGTCAGGGATTTATAGAGTTCACTCTCAGACTGAATATTTATAGTGCCATAGATATGCACTGCGATATAATTCCATGTGGGCACTTCTTCCTGCTGGTACCACGAAGACGACACATAGGAATGTGGCCCGTTAAAAATCACCAAAACTTCTGGCTGTTTTTCAAATGATTTCCATTGAGGATTAGCTTTGGCCAGGTGTCCCACAAGTTTATATGAATCATTTTTGTCTGAGATCAGTTCCAGGGGTAGATGTGTGGCCCAGGGTTGGCCACTGACCTGATTGATGAGTATAGCAAAGGCATTCTCCTGTATGAAATCTTTGATTTCTTCGAAGTCCTTATTCTGATATTGCAGAGGAATATACATAGCAGATATATTTAGGCCCGATGGTTATTGAGCGTTTAAAGATAGTTGCTTCTCCTAACTTCTATACCATACAGGGTATTTTGACCTTCAGGATTCCAGCAAATCGGTAAACATAGAGTTAAATCAACTTTCCAGATTCATCAAAATAACGAAAAATGACAATCCATCGGTTCTTCCCGACAGTTCGGTATATCTTTTTTTAAAATGAAGTGGTTCATACTCATATTTGTCCCAGAAATTAAAATCAATCAAATCATATAAAAATTAATATCATGAAAAATTTTAGCAAGTGTTACACACCGACAGAATCAAGAAGGCATAGTTTTTTTTCCAATTTCAGGGACAGTAAGAGAGTTCGCTGGACAGAGGCCAGAAACTATTTTTCATAGAAGAGACCTGCCCGGCCCTGGTTACAGAAGATGGTTGTGATCGTTCGATGCGTAAAAACTTTAGGCAGATACAATCATCTTTTGGTAACTTTAATGAAGCGGAGTCCGTTTAGTTTGAAGGCATGGGTTAAGTGAATAAAAAATAACACAGATAGCGATAGCATGAAATATTTGGGTAAAACAATATTGACGGGGATTTGGGTAGGTTTCATTATTGCCTTCGTATTCATCGGAATACAGGTTTTAATGGGACGTAGCATTTCTTTTAATTCTGCTTTTTTCAACGAGATCGGGTATTATTTTCTTTTTTCTATTGTGCTAACCCTGGTAAACGCTTCCTATTTCCAGTATATAAATCAAAAAGTAGTTTGGAAAAAATACAGGAAGTACAGAATACTAATTGCAGCATTGGGCGGGGTTGTTCTGACGATGCTCACGATTTTATGGCTCAGGATCCTGATCAGGATGGGATTTGAAGGAGCAGATTGGCGAGGATTTATAGAGGGGGAACGGGCGGCATATTATATCATCGCTTTGCTGATAACAATTGTAGTCTCGGTATTCTTCCATGCGGCCTACTTCTATCGTAGTATTCAGGATAGGAAGGTGAAAGAACAGAAGATCATTGCCGGCACTGCTTCTGCCAAATTCGATGCGCTTAAGAACCAGTTAGATCCGCATTTTCTATTTAACAGTCTTAATGTATTGACCAGCCTGATTGAGGAAGATGCCCAACAGGCCCAGAAATTTACCACTTCGCTTTCGAAAGTATATCGCTATGTGCTCGAACAAAAAAACAAGGAACTCGTTTCGGTAGATGAGGAGCTGCAATTTGCCAAAACCTATGTGCGCCTGCTAAAAATGAGGTTCGAAGACAGTATCGTGCTGGATTTGCCCGATACAACTTCTAATCCTGATGCTAAAATTGTACCACTGTCGCTTCAGCTACTGCTGGAAAATGCGGTGAAGCACAATGTGGTTACCAGCTCAAAACCTTTAAAAATCAGAGTTTACGAAGAAGATGGCTTTCTGGTAGTTACCAATAATCTGCAGGAAAAGCAGGTGGTGAAGAAGAGTAGCGGAGTGGGGCTGAGAAACATACAGCAACGCTATAACCTGCTGACAGATAAAACTGTGCGTATCGATAAAAAATCGCAAAATTTCAGCGTATTCCTGCCGATACTCACCAAACAAATTTCAACGATGAAAACACAAGATTTATATATCGAAGACAAGCGCTATCAGAAAGCGAAAGAGAAGGTTGAGGCCATAAAAGGCTTCTATGGAAACCTACTGGCATATTGTATAGTAATACCATTCCTGGCTTGGCTCAACTGGCGAACCACATCATTTCCCTGGGTAGTATTCCCGATGCTCGGATGGGGATTGGGTGTACTGCTTCACGGTATGGAGGTATACGGATACAATCCCTTATGGGGAAAGCGATGGGAAGAGCGCAAACTAAGAGAGTTGATGGAACAAGAGGATTTCTAAGTGAGGAAAAATAACAATGAGAATAAACGATAAAATTTAATAACACAAACCAATAAAAATGGAAGATCTAAACAGAGAGAGCAAATATTTAAGAGCAAAAGATCGGGTGGAAACCCTTAAAAAGTTTTACGGTAATCTCACTTCCTACATCCTTGTCATCTCTATCCTTGCCGGGATTAACTACTGGACTAACCAATGGCGTTATATGTGGTTTCTATGGGCTGCCTTCGGATGGGGTATAGGGCTTACTTTCCATGCCTTCAAAGTCTTCGGGTTAAACCCATTTTTTGGCAGTAATTGGGAAGAACGTAAAATCCAGGAATTTATGGAGGAAGAAGAAAGAGGTGAGAACCGTTGGGAATAAGAGTACTTATAAAAAAATTCAAGACCAGGTATCATGGAAAGTAATAATGAAGATAAATTAAAGAGGGCCAAGAAGCGCCTCGATGAAATCAAAGGATTTTATATTCACCTTGCAGTTTACCTCGCCGTAAATGCTTTCATAATGATAAACATAGCATTGAGGAGCTATAATGATTCGGATAACTTTTGGGAGTTCGGCACCTTTGTGACACCTGTTTTTTGGGGGATTGGTTTGCTTTTTCATGCGATCCATACCTTTAACCTCAATCCTTTTTTTGGAAAGGACTGGGAGCAAAAACAGATTCAGAAATTTATGGATGAAGATAAACGCGAAGCCGATAAATATCGATAATGGAAGCTAAAATAGATTATAATCAGAGAAGGGAGAAAGCCAAAAAGAAAGTAGAGGAGTTAAAGAAGTTTTATGCTCATGTCCGGGTCTACATCGTCATTAATGTCTTAATTCTGCTGCTCAGGGGGCATCTTCTCGACTTTCTTATGGGCAAGACCGACACCTATGATCCTGGCTTCGCACACTGGATAGACCTCAATGCACTTATTACGCCAATATTCTGGGGTATTGGACTGCTTTTTCATGGGATCTATGTATATCGTCATAAATTCGGGTTTTTAAAGCAGTGGGAAGAACGCCAGATCAGGAAGTTTATAGAGGAGGAAGATGAACGTACTAACAGATATCAATAGTAGATCAACGATATGAAAGTACTGATTATAGAAGATGAAAAACCCGCCGCACGCCGGCTGTCGCGTTTATTGTCTGAAAAAGGTCTGGAGGTGGCTACTATGCTGCATTCGGTAGAAGAATCGGTGGAGTGGTTCCAGCAGAATCCGCATCCTGATTTGATTTTTCTCGATATACAGTTATCCGATGGTCTGTCTTTTGAGATTTTTGACATTATTGAAGTAAACAGTGCCATAATCTTTACGACTGCCTATGACGAATATGCGCTCCAGGCATTTAAACTGAACAGTATAGATTATCTCCTTAAACCGATCGATTCTGATGAACTGGAACAAGCCCTTGAGCAGTATCGAAACCTGAACCAGCCTCAAAAAAGACTCTCACTGGATTTCGATGATATTAAAAAGCTCCTTGTCAATCCATTGGAAAGGGAGTATAAAAAGAGATTCACCGCCAGGGTAGGACAACATATCAAAATTATAAATGCCGAGGAGATCGAGTGTTTCTATAGTGAAAATAAAGGTACCTATGCTTATACTACTGAAGGTAGAAATTACCTCCTGGATATTACATTGGAACAACTGGAAAATGAGTTAGAGCCTGAAATGTTTTTTCGGGTAAGCCGGAAATTTTATGTCAATATCAGCCACATAAAAGATATTATTTCTTATACTAATTCACGACTTAAAATCGTTTTAAACCGCTTTGGAGAGCAAGAAATCATCGTGAGTAGGGAACGAGTACGTGATTTTAAGTTATGGTTAGAATAAAATAATCTATAATATTGATAAACAATGATTTAATATCAATTATAGATTTTTCTTATAGTGTTAAATTAATAAGAAATTACTTACTTTTATCCACTCGATTTTCATCGAAGGCAGAGGGGAGTAATCTTGGGATCAACTTGATAAAAATGGGAAGCAAAACCGCTCCGCCGGGAAGCATAAAAATAGCTAGTGAAGGTATGGTCTTAAAAATATCGAGTAATTGATTTTGTACTTTTTTCTTCTCTTCCCTACTGAGATCTTTTACCGTGGATTTCGATAAAAGCAACATGAGTTCTTTGCTTTCAGAAAGTTCTTTTTGGAGTCGCTTACTGTTTCTTTGGATTAGCCTGATAACTACTTTAGCCATGCCATCATAAAATTGGAAAGCCATATTATTGCTTTTCAAAAATGGTATGATCTTCGAATTCTTATCAAAGAAAGCAGTGATTTCCTCCAGCGCCCTGGATATTTCCTTTTTATCAAAACCCAGATCTTTGCCAATACCATAAATAAATTCAGATTCCTTGTATTCGAGTGTTTTATCTTCCCAAACTGTCACACAAGCCACATCCATGAAATATGGTTTTTGCCATGTATAGCCATAATTGATCAGCTGGTCTCTGTATAATCCATCAAAATCTCGCTCACTTCCATCTATAAATGTTAGCGAGGACTCGAATAGTTGGGATAGTTTTTCATCAGATTTGTTCTTTTCCTTTGAGTTCAAGGCGTGGTAGGCAATGTTGATTACAAGGAATTCAAGATTCCGGGCATGTTGGCGTATGTCCTTCCCGCCTTCGAGATAATACTTAAATGTCAATACGTCTATAAAAAGCAGACTATTGGTAATAATATTGTTAAACGTCTTGCTAAACAGATTATCATCAAGATATACCCTCGAATTGATAAGGGTTTCAAGTTGGGAGGAAGTTTTTTTACCCGACAGAATCTTATCCAAAATTGATTTTTGATAGATATTAAGCTGCTTATAGAACTCGAAAATGGTGCCGAGGAATTCCTTAAAATTGCCATTTTGCCGGTTTAACCGGAAAGTATAGAACAAGGCAGTGAGGAGATTGATCTTGGCTTTTTCATCCTCAGACAAGTTGTGTTCTACCCTGATGAACCTGGGTATCTTTATGTTAAGCCCATAGACAAACCCGGCCTTCTTGAGTCCGGCATATAGGTCTTGAAAATCTTTGAACGCCTCAAGATTGTCCTTAACAGCGTAACCATATTTATCTATCCAACCAGATGCAGACGGATTCATAGCTCAGGGGGTATAACAAAATCAAAAATAAGAGAAAAACCAGGACATTGAACTTTTAGGCAAGTATTTATCCGTTATTAAACTCCATCCGAATCGACCAGGATCTCTGAATAATACGTCTTGATGAGTACTTCTTTTAATTTCAAATGAACCACTCATCGAAAAATAGGCATTTCATTAGGCTTTTTTTAACATAATTATAGGAAAATATAGACGAAATGCCTATGTTTATCCTTCAATTACCTAAAAGTCTTACTTTTATTAAGCCCCAAGTAGTTCATGAAATGGGTAATTGACCAAGACGAGATGAATAACCCAAATCACCTATGTTATGGAATATTACCTCTTTTTTATTTGGATGTCCATCATGGTTTTCTTAGTTATCAGAGTGCTGCAAGCGTACTTATCGCTTCAAAATGCCATGAAAAAGCGACCCCACGACGGATAAATCCACAAGTCTAGCTAACATATTTTTTTTAAACTGTGGATTCCGATTCCAGCAGTACAAATCATTAATCGATGTTGTATAGGCTGCTATGTCATAATCGTACAGATAGGCTATAAAAAAACCACCGGGATTACCGGTGGTATATGTATAGGAATTCTTTGGTATTTGTTATTCTATTATACCAGTGCAACTTATCCGTGCACCTGCCGCACCACTCGGCTGTGAGGTAAAGTCATCTACTCCCTGATGTACGATCACTGCTTTACCCAGAATATTTTTAGAGGCATCGTCACAACCCAGACACCAGAGATCTGTAGAGAATTCAACAGTGGCAGATCCGTTCTCGTCGGCCATGAAATTACCGATGTCTCCACGGTGAAAGCCTTCGGATCCTCCCCATTTTCCATGTGGTTGGGCTGTTGGGTTCCAATGTCCTCCTGTAGACTTGCCATCGTCTGAAGAACAATCTGCTTTTTCGTGAAGGTGGATGGCGTGTTCACCCGGACTAAGACCTTTAAGCTCCGCAATCATGGAAACCATACCATTCTCTTCCGTAAAAGTCACCATGCCGCTTACTTCGCTACCGCTTTTAGCCTGCATAGTAAAAGATACCTTTTCAACTTTTATTTCTTCTTCAACATTTTGGACCTCCTTCATCTCTTTTTCAGATTCCTTTTTAGTCTCTTTACAGCCATATCCCAGACCGATCAAAATGCTTAAAAGTGCTATGGGTATAATTCTCATCTCTTTTACTTTTTTCTGTTTGGATTAAAGGTACATATAATTCGAACCGCAGTCAACCCGCTTTGAACAATTGCCGGGGATCACGGATCCCTCGGCGAAGATTTTCTGCCAGGATAAGCGACTTATCGATCCGGGTTTGAGAATTCTTATAACGTGTAATGGTATATATCATTCCACGGATCCGGCCGGCCGTAAAGGAATGAAATATATCTGCTGCTTCCTTATCGCTTTGCAGGACCGCCTCGAGCTCTTCTGGCATTTCCACACCATATTTACTCTTGTCTTCCGAGAGTTGAAGTTTGAAATAGTCGTTAGGAAATACCCCTAATTCCTTTTGATACCGCTTGCCGAAAGTGATCATAATCTGGCCTTTATATTTCTGTAAGGCCGCATGAAAATCTATGGTTCTTCCTTCAAACTCCGCTCTGACACTTACTCTTTGCTGTCTGGTTTTAAGAAAAGGCAAGGCATAGGGTTCCGGCACAACCACTGAATGGCTGCCTTTAAGGCTCACTTCAAAAACTTCGCTTTCCATTATTCAATAAGATCGGTCTTAATGTGCGCTTTGGCCTCCAACGTTCTGTGTACCGGGCATTTATCCGCGATTTCCAGCAAACGCTTTTTTTGATCTTCATCCAGCGATCCTGTGAGCGTTATCCCGCGCTCAAAGGTATCGATCCTGGCATTTCCCGACTCACATTCTGCACAATCCTCGGCATGAACTTTCCCATAGGAAGTATGGACCTTTACATTCTGCAGGTCCCATTTTTTTCGCCTGGCGTACATATGTAGCGTCATTGCGGTACAAGCCGAAAGTCCGGCTGAAACATATTCATAGGGTGAGGGGCCAAAATTGTTTCCTCCAAAATTCTCCGGTTCATCTGCGATAAGTCGGTGTTTATCAACGCTGATCTGTGTTGTGAAACCTTCATCGGCATTTAAACTGGCCACTACCTGATGGTTGGTTTTCAACTCCGCCGAATCGGGTATAGGCAAATAGCGCTCTGCCCAGCTGGCAATAGTTTTTCCAACATAAATAGAATCTGCCTTATTACTGAGTAGATGATCGGCACCATCGAGCGATATAAAACTCTTTGGATGACGAGCATTGAGGTAGAGTTTTTCGGCGTTTTTTATCCCTACAATATTATCCTGAGGCGAATGCATGATCAGAATCGACTTATTTAAGCTCTCCAGAGTTCCTGTGAGTGAAGTCTTCTCCAAATCGTCCAGGAATTGTTCTTTGATGGTAAAATCCCTACCGCTGATGTTGACGATCGCTTTACCATTGGTTCTGATCTCTTCGATACTGCTTTTAAGCAGGTGTTGTACATGACCGGGATCTGCGGGCGCACCAACAGTTGCAACTGCCCTCACCGAATCTAACCTGGAAGCAGCGTAAATGACGGCTGCTCCCCCAAGAGAATGACCTATTAAAAGGCTGGGAGCACGATAATTTTCTTCGAGGAAATCGGCCGCGGCAATAAGGTCTTCCACATTGCCCGAAAAGTTTGTGTCGGCAAAATCGCCCTCACTTTCTCCTAAACCGGTAAAATCGAAACGCAGTACCCCAAAACCATTGGTGGTTAAACCTTTACTGATATTCTTAATGGCCGAAAGGTTCTTTGTGCAGGTGAAGCAATGTGCGAACAACACCATATTATGTGGATGTTGGTCAAGAGGAAGTTCCAGTCGCCCATTCAGTTTTTGTCCTTCTTTATTGGTGAAAGATACTCTTGTCAGGTTCATATCATCAAATATTTATTCCAATAAGTCGTGATAAATGATCGGTCCTGTCAGATGGCGCCCGATGCTGTGCATTTTGTATTTTCAGGCTCCCCTGATCACCTGGAATGATTATCCGGGTTGATTAATAAGATCGGCAATCCACTGAGCGGGAGTATCGTCTATTCCAATTCAAAGGATTTAACCTCTTTGAAAGGGGATAAGCTTAATGCATCAATCGCGGTTTTGTATTCGTTCCATTTGATCGCAAAGAATTCATTGGTCTTTTTAAGTGCCTGTTCCAGATCATTTTTGGCGTATTCCACCAAGCGTTGTACTGTTGTGCTATATTCATTACGACTGGTCCGTATGTATCGTTCTGCGGTCTGGATGCGTTTCATCACCGTCATTTCAGGATTCCTGATGATTCCCTGCCTTTTATCCTCTTTCCCCAGAAATTGGGCAATCAGGCTATCGATGCTTTTGATGACCATTTCTGATGCTTCGATATTTTCTTTATACGCTTTTTTGTCTTGCTTCTTTAATTTTTTAAGTAGCTCTTCGGTCGTATTCTTACTTTCAACCAATTGTTTTACTGCATCCGCAGCCAGTTCTTTATAATTCCTCAATTTTTCGCGGGCACTAAAAATTTCCTCCTGAGCGCTTTGATCAATGTCCAGGCGAGGATCTTCCAATACTTTGATCTCAGAAGCATCGCTCTGTTCTCCAAACTCCATGATCAACCTGTATTGTCCGGGCCTCACCTTCATCCCTGAGACTTCCTTGCTGTCCTTGTTTATTTTTCGGGTAGGATTCTGTACTCCTTTCCGATCCAGTTGCCAGTAGACTCTGTGCAAGCCTGCTTTTTCGGGTGTCTTGAATTTTAGTGTACGGATCAACTCAGCCTCATCATAAATTTTAAGCCAGATGGAATCTTTCTTTTTTTTCTGAGATTCTTTGGATTCATCCTCTTCATCGGGAGTATTGTTTTCATCCTCTGCCCCTTTTTTCTCGACCGTTTTCTTTTTAAAACCTTGTTTGAGGTAATAGGTAATCATCGCTCCCTTCTTCCGGTTTTCCGCATTGTATAGCGCATCACCTCCAAACCGGCTTCCGGTGGGTTGCTGATAAGCAGCAAGATAGGCATTGGGCGGGGAAAACAATTTAAGTTCCTTCTCCAGGAATCCGGGGTTTTCAGCAATAGTTCGCAGGGGTCGGATATCGTCTAATACCCACGCAGCACGACCAAATGTTCCTATTACCAGGTCTTCTTCCCTGGGATGTATTACAAGATCTTTGGTGGAAACTGTTGGGAATCCTTTATTCCATTTTTGCCAGTGTGCGGCACGATCAAGAGAAAAATATAAGCCATCGTCTGTACCGAGGAAAAGAAGTTTATCCGATTTCGGATCTTCAACAATCGACAGCGCATAACCCTTCACATCTTTATCATCGACGATCCTTGTCCAGGACCTTCCATAATCACGGGTCCTGAATACATAAGGAATATAGTTAAACCGCCTGTAGTCGTTAGCGACCAATAAGGCTTCACCTTTATTTTTATCAGACGCTCTGATCTGTACTATCCAGCTACCGGTAGGTAATCCTTTAATGTTACTACTCACTTCCGTCCAGTTTTGCCCGCCATTTGTGGTGTAATGCACCCTGCCATCGTCGGTACCTACCCAGAGCATGTCCTTCTCCAGCTTCGAAGGTTCTATCACCAGAATAGTGCAATAATTCTCAGCGCCCGTAGCATCGAGTGTTAATCCTCCGCTTTGATGTTGTTTCTGTTTTGCAGGATCATTGGTTGTGAGATCGGGGGAAACAATTTGCCAAGTCATACCTTTGTCGGTACTCTTATGGACGAACTGGCTACCGAAATAAATCGTTTCCTTATCAAAAGGATCCTGTCCGATTCCGGCGTTCCAATTGAAGCGCAGCAGGGTATTTTCATCGGGAGGTGTAGGTCGTACCAGATAATTGTTTCCGGTTTGCCAATCGTACCGTGATACAAACCCCTGTTGGCTCATAGAGTATCCAAATCGCGAATTATCGGGATCCGGGATCACATCGAAGCCATCTCCAAACGTGATTTCCTGCCAATAGCTGTTTCGTATTCCCTGTTCGCGCCATACATAGGCCGGGCCACGCCAGGACCCATTATCCTGCATACCGCCATAAACATTATAAGGATATTCCAGATCAATATTGATATGATAGAACTGCCCCACTGGTAGATTTCCGATAAATCTCCAGCTCTTACCACCGTCTTTGGTAATATTCAATCCACCGTCATTTCCATCGATCATATACCGGCCGTTTTCGGGGTGGATCCACCAGGCATGATGATCCGGGTGAACCCCATTGGAAACCTGATAAGCCGGCATCAGTTGTTTGAAAGTCCGGCCACCATCCTCAGAGACATTTACATAAGTGAAAACCGAATAGACCCGATTCTCGTTTTCAGGATCAACATATATGTCGGAATAATAGAATGGCCGGTTACCAATACTGGCCTGATCATTTACCTTATTCCA
The DNA here is from genome assembly GCA_039768345.1 of Flavobacteriaceae bacterium. Lineage (GTDB taxonomy): Bacteria > Bacteroidota > Bacteroidia > Flavobacteriales > Flavobacteriaceae > JAHEJJ01. Next base: position 2,424 of record JBDNAQ010000146.1, on the reverse strand, counting down.
TTTCATTCCCCCGTCTTCCGAACGATAGAGCGCATTTTTTTTCGATTCGATCAGGGCATAGACAATGTTCGGTTTATTCGCTGCGATAGCCAGCCCGATCCGACCAAGTTCACCCTTGGGCAACCCATCTTCTTCACCCAATTTTTTCCAGTCCTCACCGCCATTGTAGGTGACATATAATCCACTTCCTTTTCCGCCAGATTTAAAGAACCATGGATCCCTTTTGTGCTCCCAGAGGGCAGCGATCAATTTGTTCGGATTGGTAGGATCCATTACCAAATCGGCAACACCACTCAGGTTATTGCCTTGAAGTATTTTTACCCAGCTGATACCTCCGTCTTCGGTTTTATAGACACCCTTTTCGGGATGTGCACCCCATGGAGAACCTATGGCTCCTGCGTAGACCGTATTCGGATCTCTTGGATCGATTATGATACGGTGGATATGCCTGGTTTTCTCAAGACCCATCAGCTCCCAGTTCTTGCCACCATCCAGCGAACGGTATATACCGTATCCGCCGTTGAGGCTGTTACGCGGGTTACCCTCACCAGTACCTACCCATATCACGGAGGGATTGGATTGCTGGATGGCTACCGACCCGATCGAGGCCGTGATCTCATTATCGAAAATCGGTTCCCAGCGTATACCTCCTGATTCCGATTTCCATAATCCACCTGAAGCGGTACCAGCATATATAATGTCATTGTTATTATGAACCACATCGATCGCGGTTACACGTCCACTCATACCACCCGGACCAATATTCCGGGGTTTTAAGTCTTGTAGTAGTTCTGGATTGAATTGCTGAGCTGCAAGGGAAACTGTAGATAATAGCCACAGGGATAAAATAATTTTTCGCATTTAGGTTTCAGGTATGGTTAATCAGCTAAAGGTAAATAAATCTGGAATTTAAATTCTTAATACGTTGTTAAGCCGGGAGATCGGACAGACTTCTCATTTTAGGCAGCCTTCTATTTGTGCCCTTGGTGTTAAGCATATATCTTTAACCTGAGCTGATGACATAACGAGATCGATTCTTACATGAAAATTTCATTTACCATAAATAAAAAGCTTGTCAGCGTTGATGTGGAGGAGAACACACCTTTGCTTTGGGTGATCCGTGATGAGCTAGATTTAAAAGGAACTAAATTCGGATGTGGTAAGGCTGCGTGTGGCACATGTACGCTACTCGTTAACGGAACTGCCACTCGTAGCTGCAGTTATCCTATTGGTCTGGCAGACGGTGTCCAGGTTACCACCATAGAAGGAATAAGCGACAAGGGGAGGTTGCATCCTGTGCAACAGGCCTGGATAGAGGAAATTGTACCGCAATGCGGATATTGTCAGCCCGGATTTATTATGGCCGCTGTAGCATTGCTTGAAAATATACCAGAACCATCAGATGATGATATAGACAATCAGATCCTGAATCTGTGCAGATGCGGAACATATTTCAGAATTCGCAAAGCTATCCATCGCGCAGCGGCATTGAAAAAAGAAGCCACAATAACTGTAAAAAAGACTCCGGGTGGCGAAGAATAAAAAAATATCGAGACGAAGATTTATTGTACGGTCAACACTGGGAGGGACCGCAATAATTTTAGGGGCCACCTACCTGGCGCGGAACCCGTTAAGACGAAAAATAGCCGAAATGGCCAATACTGCAGAATTACCATATGTGGGTAATACAGATGATCCTATTATGTGGTTCGAGGTCGGTACAGATAATTCGGTTACCCTGCACTGCCCTAAAGTAGAAATGGGCCAGGGGACGTTTACCGGCCTGGCACAGATTGCAGCTGAAGAACTGGAGATATCAATGGACCAGATCAAGGTAGTCCATGCTTCTACCGATACTGGTAATATTGATGGACTGAGTACGGGCGGTAGTAATTCCATATCCAGCTTATGGATCACACTCAGAGAGCTGGCAGCCACAATGAGGGAAATGTTAAAAGCTGAAGCATCTAAAAAACTGCAAGTTCCCTTAGAAAAACTAACGGCTGAGAATGGATATATCACAGCGCAGGGCCATAAGATCAGTTATGGCGATATTGTAAAGGATACCATAGATTGGGAAATACCCGATGTGCCAGTACTCAAAAAACCTTCAGAATTCCGACATATAGGCAAAGCTGTGCGCCGAGTCGATTTAATGGAAAAAGTTCGTGGTGATGCGATTTTTGGAATGGATGTGGAACTGCCGGGAATGCTTTATGGAGCTATTTTAAGACCTACAGCGATCGGAGCCACTTTGGTTTCGGCCGATACTTCCGCTGCAGAAGCTTTGCCCGGTATTGTCAGCATTGTTGTTGAAGAAGATTTTATCGGGGTAGTCGCCAAATCATATACCGAAGCGGAAAATGCCAAGGAGGCCATAGACGCGAAGTGGAATACGGAAAAGATCTGGCAAACCGGGGATAT
>JBDNAQ010000145.1:0-8984 GCA_039768345.1 Flavobacteriaceae bacterium | reverse complement strand
CAGTCTGGGTACCAGACGGAGTTTACCCGTGCCGAGCTTCAAAGAAGCGAGCGTTCGGGCCACATCCCGAATCAGGCTGGCAAAATTACAAAGTTTCCTTAAATAGCCATCAAACTCGGTATAATTATTTCTAAAAAACAAAGCATAAGAATTCAACGGAATTAATAAATCAAAGATTTTTCAATATATGATATTTGTCATGATCTATCTGACCTGAGTATCATAGTTTAGACCAAATATTTAGATCAACTACAACTCAAAGTGCACTTATGAAAATTCTAAACTTAAGGACACTCCTCCTTTTAACATTTTCCGGCTTTTTAATGGTACAATGTACCAGTGATCCTTTACCCGGCCCTGCAGGGGCAGATGGTATTGACGGTATCGACGGTATCGATGGCGCAGATGGTGCGGACGGCACCGCTTCCTGTATCTCTTGTCACTCTAATTCTGCAAGGGATCCTATTGTAAATTCATTTCTTCTTTCCAAACACGGTTCCAGTTTTATTGGATTCGCCGCTGGCAGAGGAGGTGAAGATCCTACTAACCGATGCGCGCAGTGCCACGGTGAAGAAGGTTTTATAGACTACCTGGAATTGGGCGAAGCCGATTCATTGGGTTATGCCAATCCTTCTCCTTTCAATTGTACAACTTGCCATAGCAAGCACCGCACATTTGACTTTGAAAATGACGGTTTCGATTATGCACTGAGAAACCCGGATGCACAAACTCTTGTCATCGATGGGATAACAGAGATCGATTTCGGAGGACCCAGCAACAACTGTATTTCTTGCCACCAGCCTCGTAGCAGCTATGTTATTCCCGCAGAAAACGGTACAGGAAAATATGTGGTTACCAGCACAAGATTTGGTCCGCACCACGGGCCTCAGTCAACCATGCTTGAGGGTATCATGGGTGCCAATCTTGCAGGATCACAAGGCTATCCCGGAGTGGCGTCTGCTACCCACAGAACAGGTTCATCTTGTGTGGAGTGCCATATGGGTGAGTCAGCTACAGAGAGCGAAGGTCTTCATTCCTGGGTACCTACAGATGCAGCTTGTATAGAATGTCATCCTTCTGGGGCTAATGATCAAATTGATCAATTTGATACACGAATGGCCGTATTAAAGCAATTGCTTGGTCAGGTGGTCGGTGAGCAATATGCGGTGGACTCCCTTGGAAATCCAGTTTTCGACATGGATGGGAACCCCATAGGAACTGGTGTAGATGTGACTGGTATCATTGTAGATACACCGGAACCAGACCGGTCTCAGGAAGGTATTTTTAGCACTGCGGAAGCACAGGCTGCCTGGAATTACAAAACCTTGTTGGAAGACAATAGTAGAGGAATACACAATCCAGCATATACCAGGGCATTGTTAGAGAACTCGATTGAAGCACTTGAAGATTAAATGGTATCCGCAATTTGGAACCGTATACTTTTTAAATGACAAGGTTCATCCAGATGGAGAGTATTGCCAATATGGATATAGCATTTGGTGTATTCGCCTTTGAAAATCATTATAAAACCGACCTTAAATGAAAAAAATAGTTCTAAAAGGACTGATAGTGAGTCTGTGTCTCATTTGTTTCTCCTGCTATTACGATGAAGCTGTGGAAGAAATAATTCCGGAGATCCCAGAAGAACAGACAGTATCATTCTCTGATGATATTCAACCGATCTTTATTCAGGAAGGTAAGGATTGTACCACTTGTCATAACGGTACAATAGCCAATCCAGATTTGAGGGAGGGCAATTCCTATAATGCCATTGTACCCGACCTGGTAGTTCCTGGTAATGCTGAAGCCAGTACATTTTATCAACGGCTACCGGGTAATAACCATCCGGTAGAAGCCGGATTCCTTCTAAACGTAGACGAAATTGCCCTGATTAAGGCATGGATCGATCGCGGTGCCGAAAACAACTAAACGATAAGACCAAGCACATGAAAAAACTAATCGTTGTAATATTCTCAATTTTGACCTGTCCGATGTACCTTGTTTCTCAAGAAACGGCAAAGGACAGTGTTACTGATAAACCGGAACGCGATGCTTTTGAAAGCTCCTTTATCATAGATAACCCGACCGATTTGTTGTTCTCCAAAAAAACAATGGAAATATCCATCAATCACCGGTTCGGTACTTTTAATGGTGGTAGCAACGACCTCATCGGGATCTGGGCCCCTTCTAACATCCGGATTGGCGTGGCCTATGCCCCTCATGAGAGACTTACGGTGGGATTCGGAACCACAAAATTTGACCGGCTCCAGGATTTCAACTGGAAAGTGGGTTTGTTAAGGCAAACCCGCTCCGGCAGAGTCCCGGTGAACATTTCTTATTATGGAAACTTTGTGATCGATGCCCGTAAAAAGGAGAATTTTGCTCTCGATCAGCACCGGTATTCCTTCTTTCACCAGGTAATCTTTGCCCGGAGGTTTACCCCGGCCCTGTCTATGCAGTTAGCACCCAGTGTCTCCCATTTCAACGTGGTGGACTCCAATTTGCAAAATGACCGTTGGGCCATTGCTTTTGGTGGACGGGTGAAGATCAGTCCGCAGTCTTCGATCTTATGGGATTATAGCCAGCCCATTACCCGGTTTGAAATAGATCCGGACCTCAACAACTATAACAATTACCCGGGAGTAAGTCTTGGGTTTGAAGTGCGTACCTCATCGCACGCTTTTCAAATATTTATCAGTAACCTGAACGGTATTGTACCTCAGCAGAATTATGTGAAGAATGAAAATGATTTTTTTAATGGGGATATTCTCATAGGCTTCAATATTACTCGATTGTATAATTTCTAATCCTAGGCAAACCTTTACCTGTAATAATGAAATCTGAAAAAAAAGTAGATATAAAACGTCGTAAATTTTTACCGATTTTAGGTACAGGTCTGTTGTTGCCATTTTTACCCATCAGAATTCGGGCGTCTGAAAAAGAAGCGGAACATGAATACAAGACCCTCCTTAAGCCCGACGGTACAATCGTAAAGGTAAAGTCAGGAGGACTGAAGAACTCCAAAGTGCTCAAAAAGAACATCAACAATAAGGAACTACTGGCCTGGCTAAAAGACCCACGTGATTCTTAGGACATGAAAGAAAAACAAAAAGATACCAGACGTACCTTCCTCAACAATGGATGGAAACTTGGCCTCGCTTCCATCCTTGGTGGTGCTGCTCTGGTACACCTTAAGAAAGGATTTGCCTTTGAAGAACACAAATCTTCCGGTGAGACTGTAGAACTTATGGACACGGAAGGAAATATTATCGAAGTAGATGCGACGCAGGTAGAGGAAATGACCACTTCCGGTCAGGCCCATGAAGTTCGCCGCGGGATGCCGGGACGAAAATTTGTTATGGTGGTAGACCTGGCCAAATGCCAGAATGCTTTATCTTGCCAAAGATCCTGTAACAAACATCACTTTGTGACCGGGGACAATGCCTGGCTTAAGATCTACAAAATTCAGGAAACAGAAGATACTTCTCCCTATTGGATGCCTACTCTTTGTATGCATTGTGACAAGCCAGCATGTGTGACGGTTTGCCCGGTAGATGCAACTTTTAAAAGAGAGGATGGACTTGTACTGATCGATAACGACCGATGCGTCGGATGCCGTTTCTGTATGGCGGCTTGCCCCTATTCCACCAGGGTTTTCAACTGGAGTGAACCCAAACAGGAATTCGAGATGAGCATTGATGTGATGGAGCAGATGTATAGTCCGGAACATGCTGGAATGCCTAGTGTTAAAGGCACGGTAGACAAGTGTGATTTCTGCCCTCATCAGGCAGTAAAGGGTGAATTGCCTCACTGTGTGACCGCCTGTCCAAACGGAGTCTTTTACTTTGGAGACAAAAATGAGGATACCGTGACCAATGGGAATGAGACGGTACGGCTAAGTAAGCTTTTAGAGGAAAATGCAGGATATCGCCTGTTCGAAGATCTTGGAACGGATCCAAGTGTTTATTAACTGCCACCCAAAGACAGGTTGCGTTTTGAAGAGGGCCTGGAGAACTACAACGAATTTCAATCGGTCGAAAAGCCGGATGCAACGATAGAAAACCCAGCCGATTCATGAGCAGATACGAGAAATTGATCCAGGATCTTGGCCCGCGAAAATTCAACATCAGAGGAAAGTTATGGGTGGGCTTTCTTTTACTGCTCATCGCGGCGGGGATAGTAGCCTATGCTGACCAGATCATCGAAGGTCAGGTGGTCACCAACATGAGGGACTATGTACTCTGGGGGGTATATATTTCGAATTTCGTTTTCTTTGTGGCCACCAGCTTTGTGGCCGCTATTGCAATAGCGGTACTTCGGCTTACCAAAAACGAATGGAGAAGACCCTTTGTGAGACTGTCAGCCATTGTCGGCCTGGCCTGTATTATAATGGCCGGTATAACCATCATTATCGACATGGCCCGTCCGGATCGAATGCTCAATCTTTTTGTGCACGCTCGTTTGCAGTCGCCCATTACCTGGGATGTAATCATCATTCCAACTTTTATGATGGTGAGTTTGTTGCTGCTTTACTTCCCATTGATCCCGGACCTGGCGATCCTGCGGGACCATTACGCCAAGACCAAACCCCGACTTAGCAGGATTTATGGATTTTTCGCCCTTAGATGGAACTGGGCTGCGCAACAGATCAGGCTTCAGCAAAAAAGCATCTATATACTGGCACTGATGATCCTCCCCCTTGGCCTTATTCTTGAATCTATAGATGCCTATCTGTTCTCCACCACTTACCGAGTGGGATGGGATAGTTCGAACTTTGCCCCATATTTTATCTCAGGAGCTATGGTGGCAGGGCTTGGCGCCCTTATTGCGGTTGTATATATCGTACGCAGGAACAAACAGTTAAAGGACTATATTACGGATTACCATTTTAACAAGTTGGGAAAACTGTTTAACCTCGCTATGCTGATTTATTTGTACTTCAATATAAATGAATATATCATACCCCTTTTCATGTCCAAAAAAGGTGAAAGTGAACACCTCGATACCCTCCTTGTCGGAGATTATGCCCTACTTTTCTGGCTTGTGTCCGTGGTGGGGCTGCTAATTCCGGCCTTACTGACCATATTTAAGCGATTCCGACATCCAAGGTGGTTGTTTTATATAGCCGTGGTGGTAGTTATTGGTTCCTGGTGGAAACGATACCTGATCGTGACCCCCACTCTTCTTCACCCTTATGTGCCGATTCAAGGTGTTCCGGAGTCGTGGCACCACTATTTCCCCAGCCTACACGAATGGTTAATCACCTCGGCAACCCTGGCAATGGCGCTGTTGATCATCTCCCTGTTGGTGCGATATGTGCCGGTGATCTCTATTGACCGTCTTGCCGAAGAAGAAGGACTGCCGGAATATGAATCAAAATTGGTCTCTAAATGAAATCGAATTTAATTATACATATTAAAGATTTCCGGATTCTTGGCCTGATCGCGGTTCTGTTCTTCGTACTGCAATCCAACGCACAAGTCAAAAAAGAGCGGTTGCGTATTGGAACTACCTACACAAAGATCATGGAAGGGCCCGTATATCTGGACCTGTCTACATCGGCACGCATAGACCGCACTAACGTGGAAGTTCCCAACATCGATCTTGAAATTTATTATGAAGTGGATGGGGAGGAATTTGCATTGGGTGAGGTACGCACCGGACCCAATGGTAATGCCCGCTTCACAATGGAAAATCTGTCCCAGATTAAGCCCGATTCTACAGGCCTGTATATCCTGGGTGCTTCATTTGGAGGCGATGATACCTTTCGACGGGCCAGCAGGAGTCTGGAATTCCGGGAAGCAGCCATCCATGCCACCTTGCAAAAACAGGACAGCCTGAATTATGTCTCAGCTACGCTAGCTGACGTAGCCCTCGACAGTCTCATCGGGGATGCATTGATCAATGTACAGGTAAAACGGATGTTCAAACCTTTAAGAATAAGTGAGGAATTGCTGATGACCGATTCCAATGGTAGCATTCTGGTCCAAGTCCCGGGAGATATCCCCGGAAAGGATGGGATACTTGAAATCGAAGTGGTGATCGAAGAAAATGACACCTACGGCATTGTTAAAACCTCTCTGGCAGCCCAGATTGGCACGCCTATTGCCCATATTTCAACATACGATCAAAGAGCTCTTTGGGCTCGTAGTAGCAGAACTCCTATTTTTATACTAATTTTCACGGGAGTTTTGATATTCGGTGCCTGGGGCCTTATATTATATTTGATCATTAATATGTATAAAATTACTAAAAACTGAGCGATGAAAACAATGAAAATCTTTTTACCGATTGCACTCTTGACCCTAATATTATTTGCTTTCAATACCCCACCTCAGGAGAAATGGGTAGTCCCGGAAGAATATGTCAATATGAAGAACCCGACAGATCCCAATGTGGATCTGGCCATAGGCAAATCATTGTATAGTAAGCACTGTAAATCATGCCACGGGAAAGAAGGATATGGCGACGGTCCCAAGGCAAAGGATCAAAAGGGCGATCTTGGAGATTTTTCAACAGCAGAATATCAATCACAGACCGATGGTGAACTGTTCTATAAAACCTCTTTTGGTCGGGATGATATGCCCGAATACACAAAAAAAATGCCTGAAGATGAAGATCGCTGGCTTATTGTCAACTACATGAGGACAATGCTTGAAGAATAAATCATAATTTGGTCATATACCCTTAATGATGAATAATCGATTAAGATATATCAGCATCTCACATAAGTCTGCTGCCCTGAAAGAGCGGGAACGATATCATTTTTCAGATACCGCACAAAAGGCCTGGATTGAAAAAATCAGGGCGAAATTTGATGATATATCAGGATTACTCGTATTGGTTACATGTAACAGAACAGAGATATATTTTGAATCCGAAAAAACCAATGCCGATCAGCTGCGCCATTTTATAATCAAAGGTACTATAGCCAATTCACATCATCAGAACAGTCATTCTTTCAGTATTTCTGATGAAACAGCAGAATCTGTCCGGCATATCCTTGAAGTTTCTTCCGGATTGGCTTCATCTGTCCTCGGTGATGCAGAGATCATTCATCAGATAAAAATGGCTTATCAGCAAAGCTGTAATCAACACCTTCAAGGTTCACTTCTGGAGCGTTGTATGCAATCAGTTTTTAAATGCCATAAAAGAATCAGCAATGAAACCAGGTTCAGGGATGGCACCACCTCAGTTGCTTATAAAACATTAAAATTGATCGCCAATACTTTTGATCAGACGGAAAAAGATGATTTAAAAATTCTTTTCATCGGTGCTGGAGATATTGTAAAGCAACTCCTTAATTATAACAATAAGTTTGGGTTTCGTTCCGTATATGTGGCCAATAGGACTGCACAAAAGGCTGAAGAACTGACACAAAAGTATGGAGGGTATACCTATGATTGGGACCGGGTTCTGGCAAATGATTTTAAGGATTTTAACGCAATAGTCACCGCCGTGAGCAATCGTCCAAACCTGGTGAACAGCGTGGCCAGGGGGACCGGGAAATCGATAATTCTGGACCTGGCAGTTCCGGGAAATACAGACAGGAACTTGGCAGATGAACCGCATATAATCCATTATGACCTGGATTCCATAGCTAAAGCCCTCAAGGAGAATCACGACAACAGAATGAAAAGTATCCATGAGGTAGATTCAATTATACAGGAAGAACTTCAGGTATATATCTCGTGGTTGGAAGATGCTCCGGATAGAAAATTTCTGTCTGAATATAAGTCTGAAGTGATCAACTGGGTAAATACATATCTTCAAAACCACAGGCAAAAAATAGAGCACGATACAGCCCAGCTTGCAATTAACAGGATTATACGAAGAGCCGTCAAGCAGCGGGGTAAGAAAATCCCTGAGAAGGAAATGGAGCTGATCCTGGAAGAACACATTTGATCGGCTTTGCGAACCTTTATTATATTCAGGAAAGCATTCAAAAGAAACATTTAATACAACTAAAATCAACCTAGGTTATGCGATTACGGCAGTGCTGGTTTTATATATCCGTTTTATTACTTATTAGTAGTTGCCAGTGGGGACCCAAAGAAAAGCAGGTCATATTACCCGGGATTCAGGAATTGGACAGTACCTGGGATGACGGTCTTACCTACGATATGCATAGTGTTAGGGTTTTGGAGATACTGCCGACGGAATCCTATGTGTATTTAAATGTGTTAGAAGGGGAAAGAAAATATTGGATCGCTACCCGTAAATCGGAAATTCATAAAGATTCTGTCTATTATTACCAGGAAGCCTTGTTAAAGAACAGTTTTGAAAGCAAACAACTCAACCGCACATTCGATTCCATTTACCTGGTGACCAAACTTGTGCCTGAATTGCACCATATAGAAAAGCGGTCTCACTAAACAGCTCATCTTGTTCTCCCAGAACATATTAATGTAATTCCATAAAAAAAAGGACCACCCAAAAGGTGGTCCCTTATCCATAGTACGAGATTTAAAAAGTATCTATCTGTAAAGCGTAAAATGCCCTACGTATTGTTGCTTCTCTTTATCGTTGGCATTAACCACATACCAGTAGTCTCCGGTAGGCAATTCCTTACCTTCATAGGTACCATCCCATTTCTCTACCTGATCGAGGATAGCCACTACCCTTCCATAACGGTCATAAATCTTCACCTCAATATTTGGGAACAAATCACGGTTCCTTGGGAACCACTCCTCATTCATATTATCACCATCGGGGGTAAAGTAATTAGGCATAGTCAGCATACCCGTGAAATCGAACGGTATTTCAATCATCGCCTCACAACCAGCAGCATCAACCACCCTGATATTCACCAGTGCATCTTCATTGGTCGTATATACATTCTCACTACCGTAAGGAATGTCCTGGAAGAAGTATTCATAGCCACCAAAACCTCCCATCGCTATAGCCGTTATTTCATTTACAGCCGTCTTAGAAGCAGTTAAGGTCAATGGATTATAGGAATCTAGAGTGAAGTCGACAAATGT
>JBDNAQ010000144.1:0-5334 GCA_039768345.1 Flavobacteriaceae bacterium | reverse complement strand
GAAAGTCTAAAATAATTAGACTAATAAAGCGTTAAAACAGAAGGAGTTAAAAATTTATTTGTAAATTTAACGTTAAGTAATTGTAAATTTTAAGTAAAAAATTTCGATTAATTCCTCAATAATCTCAGTTATGTCTAAGGATCAAATCATTTTAGGCGATCAAAAATCGAACCGGTTTTCGCTCAAAAACACCTGGCAATATGTTGTCAATTATGCGAAGAACTGCCGGTTTCTGTACCTGAAAATGTACAGTATGTAGGTCAGGTTTATTTTAATCAAATCGATAGATAAACCACACTCTTGGTTTCGAAGAATTCCTCTTCGAAATGCTCTTTTAGCGCTATAATCCTGACTTTCTTAAACCCGGTCAATTCGTCGGTCAAATCACCGCCTTTTAAATATAGTATACCATTTTCTATGGTATGCGAAGACTTCTTTTTAATCCTTTCGCGGACCCAGCGGACAAATGTGGGCATAGCCGCGACCGCCCGGCTCACTACAAAATCGAACTGCCTGTCGAGTTGCTCAACCCTGCTATTTACCACTTCAACATTTTCAAGACCTAGACCTGTAACCACTTCTTCTACAACCCTGATCTTCTTCGCGATCGAATCGACCAGAGTGAATTTCACATCCGGAAACAGAATGGCCAGGGGAATACCTGGAAAACCTCCTCCTGTGCCCACGTCGAGCACTTCTGTACCCGGAAGAAACCTAACCACTTTTGCAATCCCCAGAGAGTGCAGAACATGGCGAAGGTATAATTCGTCTATATCCCTGCGAGAAACAACGTTTATCTTTTGGTTCCAATCCTTATAGAGTTCTTCCAGTAAGGTGAATTGATGTCTCTGATGCTCCGTCAGATCCGGAAAGTACTTAAACACTATTTCCGCGTTCATATGCCTTGATCTCTTCAGGGTTCAAAAGTAGTTATTTCCCTCATTATCGAACTAAAGTCCAGCAAACAGCAACCGGCATAATCGCTTTGCTATAACGATTTTACACTTCCCAATATTTTCCCATAAAAGCGGCAATACACATGAAAAAGAGAGATAATACGTTATATTTGCAGGCAGATTATAAAAGTATGGAAGCAGGCATTGTTAAATTTTCACGTAAGGATCCCACTCAGTTTTTTAAGACCTTAAACAAAAGGGTGAACGATTATTTCAAAGAAAATCGATTAAAAAAAACAGGCAATTGGCGATTGTACGTTAAATCGGCCATCATGTTTGCACTGCTTTTGTCACCTTATTTCCTGATCCTGACATTAAATCTGCCCAACTGGGCCAACCTGCTCCTGACCATGGTGATGGGTGTTGGAATGGCAGGTGTAGGCATGAATGTTATGCACGATGGGAACCACGGGTCCTTTTCCACCAAGAAGTGGGTAAATCGTTTGATGGGCAGCAGTATATATATCCTTGCCGGAAATGTTTACAACTGGCAGGTGCAGCATAATGTATTGCATCATACCTATACCAATATTCATGAGCATGATGAAGATATGGACAGCGGTGGAATACTGAGATTTTCCCCGCATTCCAAATGGAGGAAAATTCACAGATTTCAGCATTTTTACTCTATTTTTCTCTATGGCCTGCTCACATTTAACTGGGCCATTACCTCAGATTTTAAACAAATGACACGGTATACACGAAGAAAATTGTCCTATGGGCGGTTACCTAATCCCGTTATAAACTGGAGTGTTCTGTTGATCACCAAAATTATCTACATCATTGTCTGGATCGTTCTTCCAATGCTAATCCTCGATATTGCCTGGTGGAAAATTCTTATAGGATTCTTTGTAATGCATTATGTAGCAGGAGTTATTCTTAGTGTAGTGTTTCAATTGGCGCATATGGTAGATGAGGCCGAAAAACCACTGCCGGAAAAAGATGGCTCAATGAAAAATACATGGGCGGTCCATCAATTGAAAACCACCGTCAATTTTGGCACAAAAAACAAAATTGTCAATTGGTTCACAGGAGGGTTAAACCATCAGGTGGAACATCATATTTTTCCCCATATCAGTCATGTTCATTACACAAAAATCTCTAAAATTGTGAAACAAACGGCAGCGGAGTTTAATTTGCCCTATAATGAATATAAAACTACCAGAAAAGCTATAATTTCGCACTTTAGACATTTGAGAGATTTGGGTAAAAAACCCGTATTACAATACCCCTAAACATTAATTAAAAATGAAGGAGCACTTATCCGATAGAATAAACAATATGTCTACTTCGGCTACACTGGCTATGGCAGCCAAAGCCAGGGAATTAAGAAATAGCGGAAAAGACATTATAGGTCTCAGTTTAGGAGAACCAGATTTTAATATTCCAGATTTCGTTAAGGAAGCAGCCAAGCAAGCGATAGATGAAAATTACAGCAGTTATCCTCCTGTAGATGGGTATGCTGAGCTCAAATCTGCGATCTGTGAAAAATTCAAAAGAGATAACTCCCTCGACTATGCAACAGACCAGATTGTGGTGTCAACTGGCGCAAAGCAATCTATCGCCAACATAGCCATGGTGATGCTTAATAAAGGAGATGAGGTTATCCTTCCCGCTCCTTACTGGGTGAGCTACAGAGATATTGTAAAGTTGGCAGAGGCTATTCCAGTGGTTGTTCCGACCAGTATTAAGACCGATTTTAAAATAACCCCGCAACAGCTCGAAGAGGCTATTACCCCCAATACCAAAATGCTTTGGTTCAGCTCTCCGTGTAATCCAAGTGGTTCGGTTTATAGTTTAGAAGAACTAAAGGGATTGGCGGAAGTCTTGAAAAAACACCCTCAGATCTTCGTGGTTTCGGATGAGATTTATGAGCATATCAACTTTCAGGGTGAACACGTAAGCATTGCAGGAATTGATGGTATGTATGAGCGGACCATTACCGTAAATGGTGTTTCGAAAGCGTTTGCCATGACGGGATGGCGGATCGGTTATATCGGCGCTGCTTCCTGGATTGCCAAGGCCTGCACCAAATTTCAGGGTCAGATTACCAGTGGAGCTAATGCCATAGGTCAACGAGCTACCATAGCTGCCCTGGAAGCCCCGGTAAGCAGGATTTCGTACATGATAGAAAAATTCCACAGTCGCCGTGATCTTATATTAAAACTCCTCGGAGAAATCGACGGATTTAAACTCAACATCCCGGAAGGTGCATTCTATGTTTTTCCTGATATTTCGAGTTTTTTTGGAAAGACCCTGAATGGAAATATGATCAACGATGCCTCCGATTTTGCTATGTATCTCCTGGAGCACGCTAATGTTGCTACCGTTACAGGAGCTGCTTTTGGTAATCCGGATTGCATCAGGATATCTTATGCCGCATCGGAAGAAGATATCACGGAGGCCATAAAAAGGATCAAGACTGCTGTTGCCAGTGTACAGGAGCCGGCATAGCTTCATATCTTTTTCCAGAAGGCGGGCGTAAACAGTATCAGGACTGTAAAGAGTTCGAGCCTTCCGGCAAGCATTAAGAATCCGCACCACCATTTACCTAGATCCGGTAGCTGACTGAAATTACTCAGTGGGTTCAGACTACCCAGTGCCGGACCTACATTTCCCAGAGAAGAAGCAGCACCACCCACGGCAGAAACAAAATCGAGACCGAGGAATCCCAGTATAGAAGCTCCGATAATAAACAGCAACATATATAGGACAAAAAAGGCAATGATGTTATAAACGATGTGCTCCGAGACCGTTTTCTTATTGAAGCGCACCGGGATGATCGCATTAGGATGCAAAGTCCTTTTAAATTCGAGCAAGCCGTTTTTGATGATAAGTATATGTCGCATGACTTTTATACCCCCGGCAGTAGATCCAGCCGAGCCACCCAAAAACATGAGTCCGAAGAAAAAGACCGTTAAAAATGGCGTCCAGGAGGTGAAATCTGCGGTAACAAAACCCGTTGTTGTACTCACTGCCACCACCTGAAAAAGACCGTGCCTTAGTGAACTCTCCCATTCTCCGAAGACCATGGGATGGTAATCAGATAAAGGCATATCTGCTCTGAAATATATAACCATGCTGGCGATGAGAGTAAATAAAAAAATCAGGATGCTGTAAAACTTGAATTCCTCGTCGCGCAGTACTCTTTGAATACGTCCTTTAAAGGCAAAATAACTAAGAACAAAATTAGCCCCGGCCAGAAACATAAAAAATATAATAATATACTGAATAAGGGGCTGGTTATTCCAATATGCGATGCTGGCATTTTTGGTCGAAAACCCTCCGGTAGATAGTGTGGCCATAGAATGATTCATCGCATCGAAAAAAGACATCCCAGCCAGTTTGAGCAAGATGGTTTCCGCCACGGTATATCCCACATAGATGTACCACAATCTTTTAGCCGTATCGGTGATCCTTGGATGGAGCTTATCTGCACTCGGACCCGGAGATTCAGCAGTAAATAACTGCATACCCCCAATTCCCAGTAGTGGGAGGATAGCAACCGCCAATACGATAATTCCCATGCCGCCTATCCAATGCGTAAGACTCCTCCAAAAAAGTATGCCCTTCGGTAAAACCTCAATCTCCTGCAGGATGGAAGCCCCGGTAGTGGTATATCCGGAAATAGTTTCAAAGAAGGCGTCGGTTATCGAGGGGATGGACCCGGTAAATATATAAGGCAAAACCCCCGAGATCGACATGATCAGCCAACCGCCGGTTACGATTATATAGCCTTCACGCGCTTTCAGCTCCTTTTTATGATCGCGGGTATAGAACATGGTCAATACGCCTAACATCAGGGTTACGATGGCGGCCATTGAAATATCGAGCGTAGCGCCATCCTGATAAATACCGCTTACAATTGCGGCCAATATCATGAACCCTCCATTGAACAGGAGCAACATCCCTAATACGTAAAAAATGATCCTGGAATTTAGTTCCATGGCTAAAGGAAAAGCTTTTCGATTTTAGAAATAGACTCTGGCATGCAACATACCACTACCCTATCTCCCTCTTGAACTTCAAAGTCGCCCAGCGCGATCAGGCCCACGCCTTCCCTGATCACACCTCCGATAATGGCCGATCTGGGAAAATCCACATCCCTGATGATTTGGTTACATACCCTGGAGGTCGATTTTACTTCGAATTCCAGTATTTCTGCATTTAGGTTATTAAGCCGCGTTAGCTCTACCACCTCACCCCTCCTTATAAATCGGAAAATATTGTTTGCCGCAAGAAGCTTTTTATTAATCAGAGTGTCTATACCTATCGATTGGGATAGTTGAAAATAATCCATATTCTCTACCAGCGCGATGGTCTTTTTTATCCCCTTCGATCGTGCCACCAGGCAAGACATGATATTGGTTTCAGAGTT
>JBDNAQ010000143.1:0-5219 GCA_039768345.1 Flavobacteriaceae bacterium | reverse complement strand
GGCCAGGGTCTCAGCGCATAGTGCATAATATTAAAGAAGAAGGTAGCACCGATGGCGTGATTCTCATCTTTGGCAGCCAGCATCCTTTGGGCGATATATCCCCCGCCTCCAGGTTCACCGCCTGGGTACCAGGCACTCCACCATTGTACGGCCAAAGGAATAATCAGAATACCGATCAGCGCTTCCGTATCTGAAAAATCAGGCAAGATCGAAAGCTTCCCCATCACATTTTCATGATTGATCAGCGCTTTTATACCGCCGACTTCCGGAAGATTCACAAGGTAGTAAGCGGCTCCAACGGCTCCGATTATCGCTACAAAAAACAGCACAAAATCGGTATAAACCACACCCCGAAATCCGCCCACGGCACTAAAAATAACTGTGATAACACCCCCAATCAAAACGGTCTCAACAGGACTGAGACCTAGCATAACCTGTCCAATTTTAATCGCAGCCAGGGTAACGGCAGCCATGGCCATCACGTTAAACACAATCCCAAGGTAAACCGATCGGAAACCTCTTAGGAAATGAGCCGGTTTGCCTCCATAACGCAGATCGTAAAATTCCATATCGGTAGCTACATTGGAACGCCGCCACAGTTTGGCATAAACAAAAACCGTGAGCAAACCTGTGAGCAAAAAGGCCCACCAGACCCAATTACCAGATACGCCATTGGTTCGGACTATATCGGTAACCAAATTGGGTGTATCTGTGGAAAAGGTAGTTGCTACCATAGAGAATCCTAACAACCACCATGGCATATTTCTTCCGGAAAGAAAAAACTCAGTTGTATTCTTACCGGCTCTTTTGGATACCACGATACCGATGATCAATACAATAGAGAAAAACCCAATAATAAGGGAATAGTCGAGGGTGGTGAGTTCCATAGCCTGGTGTTGGTTGTTCGGTAAAGATATATTTTTTTAGGATACCTTTGAACGCCCCGGAGCATTAACCCCGGGAAGACCCAGAGCTTTGGAAATATCATTCACCTCCTGGATTTTTGCCTTCGCTGCATCCTTTGTTTTAGGAGTTTCAAAAGCGGGGATTAAAGGTATCGCTCTTGTTACCGTTACTTTGATGGCTCTGGCCTTCGGAGCCCGGGAGTCTACCGGTTTAATCGTTCCTATGCTAATTGTAGGTGATGTATTTGCCGTTTTGTACTACAACAGACATGCACGTTGGCAGTATATATTGAAATTCGCTCCCTGGATGATAGCAGGGATTCTGATCGGAGTAATCCTGGGAAAGGACCTTCCCGAAGCGAGATTTAAGTTCTGGATGGTTACCATCATACTGATCAGTGTGCTGGTAATGTACTGGTGGGATTTGAGAAAGTCTAAGACTGTTCCCGGTCATTGGACTTTTGCCGGGTTTATGGGAATAACGGCCGGAATTGCCACCATGTTGGGTAACCTGGCGGGTGCCTTCTCCAATATTTATTTCCTGGCCATGCGGCTCCCTAAAAAAGAGTTTATCGGGACGGCGGCCTGGTTATTTTTTATTACCAATATGGTGAAATTACCCTTTCATTTCTTTGTTTGGGAAACGGTACGGCCAGAGACTTTGTTAGTTAATTTAAAACTACTCCCTGCGCTTTTTCTGGGCCTTTATACCGGTGTGCGATTGGTAAAAGTAATCCGTGAGAAATTCTATCGGAAGCTTATACTTGGTCTTACGGCTCTGGGTGCAGTTCTTATACTATTTCGATAAATAATATTCACGCGAAAATTCCAAACTCCTGAGGACAAAGCCGAATATGCCGCAGATTATTCCGATGCGCATTTTTACAATGGAAATGAGCTATTCTTTTAGTCGTCGAAATGGAGGCATTTTCTTATACGTCAGGCCACGCCACAACCATTCTAAGGGACCGAAGCGGAAATATTTCAACCAAATCGGGCTAACGATAAGTTGAAAAAGCCAAATGGCGAATACCACATAGTAAAGTTCATAGCGCTGTAGTTTTCCAAAAAGTGAAAATCCTATGCCCGTAAACACAAAGGCGCAAATCACCGAGTGCATAATGTAGTTGGTCAGTGCCATTCTTCCTACTGCTGCCAGTGAGTTCCTGAGGAATACCAGAATGTTTAATTTGCAAAACATCATAACGAGTCCAATATGACCAAAGGACATCGCTATTCTTCCAAAAGGATAGGTAAGTCCGGATTGGTAAAAGGAGAGAATAGAGAATTCGTTTTCCAGCAATATATTGGATTCGTAGTAGTTGATCGGGATCCCAATACCATATCCGAGCAGGATCATTATAAGATAGGATTTGGCTTTAAGCTCGGCGGTGATCACACCCATTTTAAATAGAGCCATCCCCAACAGCATCATGGCCAGGACATCCCAGGGATTATAATCATAATTAAAAGTGGTCTGCATCATCCGGTTCACCGGAGCAAGGAATAAAACCAGGTCGAAATATCCTTTATGCATGCTCTCGGTATCTTCAGTGATCCGCTCTTCATCCGGTTTCAGTTCGGCTGATATTCCTTCCCAGGCTTCTTTTCCCTTACGGATCTCCTTAGGCAACTCCTGGCCTTCGCTATAAGACTGCGCGGCTTCATATTGCATTTTGTATTTCCCGATTGCATCATACTTGCCATATTGCAAGCCAACACCGATGAGAGTTAATACCACTACAGCAGCGATGAGTTTTTTAGGATTTGTATTTCGAAATGGAAAGAGAAATAATCCCCATAATCCATATGCAAAAAGAATGTCGCCTGTCCATAATATCAGGTAGCCATGGATCAACCCGAATATAAGTAACCAAATAGTACGCCTGTAGTATATATCGGCCACCTCAATACCTCCTCCCCGGCCAATCATCCGAGAAGTCATCAGTACCATCCCCACTCCAAAAAGCATTGAAAATAATGCCCTCATCGTGCCCTCAAAAAACAAGTTGTTAACAAGCCATACAAAAAGGTTATTGCCATCGGCGCCTCCCTGGACAGTGGGGTCAACATAGGCCATAAATACAAGTCCGAATCCGGTGATATTCATCAATAGAATTCCAAGAAGCGCAACTCCTCTCAGAACATCCAGGGAACGAATACGCTCTGTGGTAGAAACGGGGCCTAAAAGCCCACTGGTATTTGCCATAATGCTTGAGTTAAAGGTTAATTTTCAATTTTTATGTCTATTAAAAAACAAAATTTGTCAACAGATAAATTTATAATTCATACAATTCGAGCTGATTGTGAATCTCCTTGTACTGCTTCCCATAATAATAAGGCAGCTTGAAGAATTTTCTTTACCTTGTAGACCTCTAAAAAATGGATATATGGATTTTAATCTAGCAGAAAAACTTGCCATCGTCAAAGCTGTGGACGAAGTGATATTAGTTGATGGGCGAGTTAGGCAGGAGGAGGTAGAATTCCTCTCCCAATTAATGACCATTCTTAAGTTCGACCGGGCCTTGGTGGAGGAAGCCAGAGCTATCACGGCCAAGGAATGTATGATGATCCTTAAAGGCATGAACGGTAAGAAAAAACAGGCGCTTGCAGTCCTTTTAAATGAAATGGCTAATGCCGACGGTGAATTCAGCAAAGACGAATACAGGCTCATTTTCAATATTTTGCTCGAGGCTGGGATCGATGTAGATTCCATGCACAAATAATAAATTTACGTTTTAAAGACATACATAATCTATGTCCTGTCATTTGCTGGATTGGATAATACTCTGGCAAGGAAATAATTCGGCTTAACGGAAACTAACTGATATTATATTAAACCCCGGAAAACCGGGGTTTTGTGATTCTGTTACTTATTCATCTCCCTCATAGGCCCTGGTAAGGTCTGCAGTGTCGTACCATTCTGCCGAATGGGTTATCTTTCCTGCTTCGTTGAAAAACAAGACCGAATACCATTTAAGACGTTGCTCGGCTCCTGATTCGGCCATTTTAGATTTCCACAAACCATAGACACGTACATCGCCGTTGGGTTTTTGATTATCGTCGAGACCCGCAAAGTATAATCCGTTGGTAAATTCTATATTGTTATACGCCCCCATAAAGCCTTTCATGGCATCCTCCCAGGTTTCCCGTGGCAAACTATCTTGGCCAACACTTGGAGGTGACCAGATAAAATCATCAGTAACATAAGAGAACAATTTCGTGGAATCTTTTTCACAAAACGCACGTAAGTAAGCTTTTGAGGTTTCCACATTCTTTTGGAATATTTCGAGATTAGGGTCTACTTCCATTACCTCGGCCTGTTGAACCGGAGCGGCTTTCTCCTGACAACCGGTTAAAAAAGTTAGTACTGCAAAAAATAGGATGAATTTCTTCATAATTATAGTGTTGGTTAATACAAATTCTATTGCTCCCGGAAATTCGAAGAGTCTGGCGATAATATCCCATAAACACAACTAATCATAATGCCTAAGGATGAAGTAATGCTTTTTCTGTCCGAAGCTTACAGATAATTTACCGGTTGAATCCGGTTGCGTCTAAAAAAGCTGTAAATTATTATATCCTTAAAAATGAGTGGCTTATAGATGAGTTAGTAATTCAAATTTTCGAATCATGGGAAGAATCAAGTCTTTGAACAAATGGGCGAATGCCCACACTTATGTTCCACTTGATTTATTGCGGGTGGCCTTAGGGGTTTTTCTGATAGTAAAAGGGATAGAATTTATGTCTGATCCGGTTGAGATGGCCATAGTAATGGAGCCATTTAAAAATTGGCCTGCCAGCTGGCTGATTTTACACTACATCCCTTTCGCCCACTTTGCAGGGGGCTTCTTTATAATTATCGGACTGTTGACCAGGTGGGCGGTAACAATTCAATTCCCTCTTTTGGCAGGGGCCATACTCACCAATTTTTTAGGTGAAATGAACAGTACAAACCTGATCCTGAGTCTGGTTACCTTGGTAGTTTGTATTTTCTTTCTTTTCTACGGATCCGGTAAACATTCTACAGACTTTCATTTGAAAATGCAACAATAGTAAAAGCCTCTGGTCTTCCTTTAATTACATCTGTACGCTATATTTTGTTGCCTATTGTAGCGATTCGATGATATATAAATAAATAGGCATCCCCAATGTAATATTAAACGGGAAAGTTATGGCCAGTGCCATAGGCAGAGCAGTAATAAGTGGGATAAAGAGTAATCTATCCGTAGTAGGCGCTACCCTTCACATCTTATACGCCGATCAAGCTGAAATTTCAAAATGCGGGGATTCTTAGCGTATCAGGGTAATTTC
>JBDNAQ010000142.1:0-9204 GCA_039768345.1 Flavobacteriaceae bacterium | reverse complement strand
TTGCCAGGTGATAATCGTTTCGCAAAGCGCGTCAGAATTACTCCCCGGGGGTATACGAACCGCATAATCAATTAGCATTGGCAGTTTCAGTTTTCTGGAATGATAAACTTTTCTAAGGGCATTCATAAAGGCATCAAACTGGCCATCTCCCTGAGCATGTTCCTCTACGATTTCGCCTTCAATATCGACAGAAACAGTGGTCGATGGTTTTAACCCCTTAGAATGTGTAAGTACAAACGACTTAACAAACACTTTTTGCTGGTAAGTACTGCTGTCGAGTACATCCGAAATAATATACGGCAAGTCGTCCTTGGTAACCACTTCTTTCTTATCCCCGAGCTCGATAATACGCTGGGTAACTTTCTTTAACTCCTCATCGTTCAGCGTGAGACCCAATTCATTCAGGTTCTTCTGTATGTTAGCTTTGCCGGAGGTTTTTCCCAAGGCATATTTCCGTTTACGTCCGAATCTTTCCGGCAGGAGATCATTAAAGTAAAGATTTTTTTTATTATCTCCATCTGCATGTATACCAGCTGTTTGCGTAAATACATTATCTCCTACGATTGGCTTGTTGGCCGGAATGCCAAAACCGCTAAATGCCGAAACAAGTTTACTCACTTTATAGAGTGAGGATTCATCTACATTGATCTGCAGATCTGGCAGGAAATCATTGATTACGGCTACCACGCTGGCGAGTGGTGCATTACCTGCACGTTCGCCCATTCCATTGACCGTTAAATGAAGGCCATGGCATCCAGCATTAAGCGCTTCCATCACGTTGGCAACACTGAGATCATAATCGTTATGACCATGAAAATCAAAATGAATCCCAGGATAACGTTCAATGATCTTCGAAACAAATTCAAAGGCTTCCCCATGGGTAAGGACTCCCAATGTGTCGGGCAGCATAATTCTTTTAAGGGGCTGGGTTGTCAAAAAATCAAGAAACTCAAGGACATACTCTTCTGAATTCCTCATTCCGTTACTCCAGTCTTCCAGGTATACATTGGTCTGGATCCCTCTTTTCTCTCCCTGCTGAATAACATCTGCAATATCGCTAAAATGCTCTTTCGGGCTTTTCTTTAACTGATGGACAAGGTGATTCAGAGAACCTTTGGTAAGCAGGTTCTGAACCCTGGCTCCTGCTTTTTCCATCCAATCGAGGGAATTTCCATTATCAACAAAGGTGAGTACCTCAATTCTGTGTGAATAATCCTGCTCAATTGCCCATTCCGAAATCTGGCGAACAGAATCGAATTCACCTTCGGAGACCCTGGCAGAAGCGATTTCTATCCTATCAACCTTGAGTTCTTCCAGAAGTAATTTAGCCAGGGTAAGTTTTTCAGAGGCAGAAAAGGATACTCCGGAAGTTTGCTCACCATCCCGCAGCGTAGTATCCATTATTTCGATTCTTCTCTTCCCCATAGCGTTCTTAATCCTTTTCCATTAAGCTTAGTTGATAGCTAAAACCAGCTTGTTCACTTTTATAATGGTGAAGATTTAGCAAAGGATTCTATTTCATCCCTGATATTCAATAAATAGTCGATATCGTCAAAACCGTTTAACATGTTTTCTTTTTTGTAGCTGTTGATATGGAAGGATTCCATGGCTGGTGTCCCGGTAATTCTGATAGTTTGCTCGTGGAGATTGATTTCGAATTCTGTATTCGGATCTGTTTCGATCGCCCTGAAAATTTCTTCGAGAAAGCTTTCACTAACCTGAACTGGCAGTACACCTATATTAAGACAGTTATTTCTAAAAATATCGGCAAAGAAACTGCTCACAACACATCTGAATCCGTAATCGTAAACCGCCCATGCCGCATGTTCACGTGAAGAACCTGATCCAAAGTTTTTGCCTCCAACAAGTATCTTCCCTTTATAAATTGGGTTATTCAATACAAAATGCTCTTTTGGAGTATTATCCGGGTTATACCGCCAGTCTCTAAACAGATTATCGCCAAATCCTTTTCGTTCTGTTGCCTTCAAGAAGCGCGCGGGTATAATCTGGTCGGTATCTACATTTTCAATAGGCAGAGGTACTGCCGTGCTTCTTAGTACACTAAATTTATCGTATGCCATTTTATTCTTTTTAGACGGATTCGAGAATTTTTAGTTCACGCGGATCGGTTACCCTGCCTGTCACCGCTGCTGCAGCAGCAACTATAGGACTGGCCAGTAATGTTCTCGAACCAGGCCCTTGTCGGCCCTCAAAATTCCGGTTCGAAGTACTAACGGCATATTTACCCGCAGGTATTTTGTCATCGTTCATAGCCAGACAAGCCGAACAACCCGGTTCACGAAGTTCAAATCCTGCTTCTGTGAGAACATCAAGAATTCCTTCCTCCCTTATCGCAGCCTCTACTTTATGAGAACCTGGTACAAGCCAGGCTGTTACATGATCGGCTTTTTTACGACCTTTTACCAGCTTTGCAAAAGCTCGAAAATCTTCAAGCCTTCCATTGGTACAACTGCCCAGAAACACGAAGTCGATCTTTTTTCCCAAGACGTCTTCTCCCTCATTGAAGTCCATGTACTGCAATGATTTTTTATAGGTAGCAGTGCCCCCTTCTATGGATGCGGCCATTGGAATTCCACCTGATATTCCGACACCCATACCGGGATTAGTCCCATAGGTGATCATCGGCTCGATATCTTCAGCCTTAAAGTGGAGTTCTTTGTCAAAAATCGCATCTTCGTCTGTCTTCAACTCTCGCCAATACATCATCGCCTTCTCCCATTCGGCCCCTTTAGGAGCATATTCTCTTCCCTTTACATAAGCGAATGTAGTTTCATCAGGGGCGATCATACCGCCGCGGGCACCCATTTCAATACTCATATTACATACCGTCATGCGGCCCTCCATACTCATGTTTTCAAAAACATCACCAGCATATTCCACGAAATAGCCCGTCGCCCCGGAAGTGGAGAGTTTAGAGATAATATAGAGCACCACATCCTTAGGAGTTACAGCTTCGTTGAGTTCACCGGTGACCGAAATTCGCATACTTTTGGCTTTTGGTTGCATAATGCACTGGGTGGCCAGTACCATTTCGACTTCGGAGGTTCCGATTCCGAATGCTATCGCACCAAAAGCTCCATGGGTGCTGGTATGAGAGTCGCCGCAAACAATAGTTGATCCAGGAAGAGTAATTCCATTTTCCGGCCCGATGACATGAACTATACCGTTCTTTTCATGCCCGAGTCCCCAATAGGGAATATTATGTTTTTCTGCATTTATTTCTAATGCTTTGAGTTGCTTAGCGGATAGTGGATCCTTTACCGGAAGATGTTGGTCAATGGTAGGGGTATTATGATCTGCCGTCGCAAAGGTGCGCTCAGGATAGAGGACCTTGATATTTCGGTTTTTCAGGCCGAGAAATGCGACCGGACTGGTCACTTCATGTACCAGGTGCCTGTCTATAAAAAGTACATCCGGGCCATCATCAACCTTACGGACAACATGAGAATCCCAAACCTTGTCGAATAGTGTTTTTTTCATTTCCAAACAGCTTAGTTCCAAAGCCTACAAATGTATGAAATACAGCCTTTTTAATAAGGTTGCCGCTGATCTGAAATTACGATGTTCAACTCATTAACTATTGAAATAAACATCACATAATCAACATTTTATCTAATTTCTAAACAGTATACAGATCTACTCCCAATAATCATTACAAAACCTTTGTCGGGCTGGTACTCCATTGATCTGTGATATAGTTTAACAAAAATCACTTCTAGTTTAACATATCGGTAACGATATACACCTGCCGTAATCTCTATCTTTCATATCGACTAATTATTTTAAAACAACAATTAAAACGCAATCATGAAACAACTGTACCAAAGAAGTATGGTCCTTACATTGCTAGGGGCTTTAATGTTTTGTTCACAGGCCATTGCACAATTGGATCTTCCCAGAGGAAGCCAGATGGCCAAAGTATCTCAGCGGATCGGCATCACCGATGTTACCATTATTTACTCCAGACCAAGTGTTAACGATCGTGAGATCTGGGGTGCTTTAGTTCCGTATGGAATGAATAACCTGGGTTTTGGAACGGCCAAAGAATCGCCCTGGAGAGCGGGAGCCAATGAAAACACCGTGATCAAATTCAGCGACGATGTTTCCATAGAAGGTGAGGCCCTTAAGGCCGGTAAATACGGACTTCATATGGTAGTACGCGAAGATAATACAGCAACAATTATTTTTTCAAATAATCATGGGGCCTGGGGTAGCTATTTCTACGAACCAAGCGAAGACGCTTTGCGTGTAGATGTATCGATGAATGATATATCGCATGTGGAGCAGCTTACCTATAATTTTAATGATGTCGATGGCACCTCCGCCGTCGCCTCACTGAATTGGGAGAAAAAACAAATTCCCTTCAAGATCGAAGCAGATGTATCAGAAATTGTAATGGCCGATATCAAGCAAAAACTTCAGGATACGCCAGGGTTCAGTAGACAATCATGGGAACAGGCTGCGAACTATGCCCTCAATAACGGAGGAGATCTCGATCAGGCGATGAAATGGGTAGATGCGGCCATCGAAGGACAGTTCTTTAGTCAGAAGACTTTTAATAATCTCAGTATAAAAGCCCAAATCCTGGCCAAACAAGGCAATTCAGCAGCGGCCGATGCCATGATGAACGAAGCAATGCCTTTGGGAACAGTTTTCCAGGTTCACGGTTATGGTCGTCAGCTTATAGGGCAGGGCGAACATGATAAAGCGATGGAGGTATTTAAATGGAACGCTAAGAATCATAAGGGCACCTGGCCGGTCAATTATGGATTGGCACGAGCTTACTCAGCTAAAGGCGATCATAAGAACACTGTAAAATATCTTAAACTGGCGCATGATAATGCACCAGCACAGGCTAATAAAGACAGGGTCGCGGCGAATATTACGAAAGCTGAAAAAGGAGAAGCGATCAACTAGGAATTCATTGAGAGAACTAAGTTAAAAGGCCGGATATAATTTCCGGTCTTTTTTGTACCCACACAGATGGTACTTATAAAAATATTCTCGCTTAGCTGATATGGGTCCAGATATCTTTTTGTTTCATCAACCTGGAATAATTATAGGCGATGACCTTATTTTGATCGAGTTCAAGCCGGGGATCTTCCTTTAAAAGTTGCTGAGCACTGTAACGAGCAGTTTTAAGAATGTCGTTGTCTTTGATCAGGTCGGCAACTCTCAAGTTGAGTAAACCGCTCTGCTGAGTTCCCATAAGGTCTCCCGGCCCTCTCAGGCGTAGGTCCACCTCTGCAATTTCGAATCCGTCGTTGGTACTCACCATAGTTTCGAGTCGGGTTTGTGCTTCAGTGGTGAGTTTATGGCCCGTCATCAGGATACAATAGCTTTGATCTGCACCTCTGCCTACGCGACCCCGGAGTTGATGCAACTGACTCAGCCCGAAGCGTTCAGCACTTTCAATGACCATAACCGATGCATTCGGGATATTAACCCCCACTTCAATAACTGTTGTTGCCACCATGATCTGTGATTGCCCTTCCACAAATCGTTTCATCTCATAGTCTTTATCTTCAGTTTTCATCTTGCCATGAACGATTGATATCTGGTAATCGGGTAGGGGAAAGTCACGCACAATACTTTCGTAACCATCCATGAGATCTTTGTAATCGAGGGCTTCAGATTCCTTGATCAAGGGGTATACTACATATACCTGCCTGCCATTGCGGATCTCCTCACGAAGGAATTGAAATACCTTTAAACGGTTGCTATCTTTCCTATGAACCGTTTTTACCGGTTTTCGTCCAGGAGGCAGTTCATCGATCACGGAATTATCAAGATCTCCATAGAGGCTCATGGCCAATGTGCGCGGTATTGGCGTAGCGGTCATTACCAGGATATGTGGAGGGATGACGTTCTTATGCCATAGTTTGGAACGTTGTGCCACACCAAAACGGTGTTGTTCGTCTACAATGGCCAATCCCAGGTTGCTGAACTTCACCTTGTCTTCCAAAACGGCATGTGTTCCGATCAGAATTTGTAAACTGCCATCTTCCAGTCCTTCATGTATCGGCCGGCGTTCCCTGGTTTTGGTAGATCCGGTCAGCAGTGAAATAGTCACCTCTAAAGTGCCCAGTAACTGCTTAATGCTGTTATAATGCTGGGTAGCGAGAATCTCTGTTGGCGCTACAAGACAGGCCTGATAACCGTTATCAATAGCCAGAAGCATAGACATCAGCGCCACAACCGTTTTTCCCGATCCCACATCTCCCTGAAGCAGGCGGTTCATCTGTGCCTGGCTTCCCAGATCGGAACGAATCTCTTTTATAACTTTCTTTTGGGCGTTGGTAAGGGCAAAAGGTAAATGGTCTTTGTAAAATAAATTGAAATACTCCCCGACTTTTTCAAATGGAAAACCTTTAATCTTTTGCTTACGGAGAATTTTCTTGAGGATCAGTTGTAACTGGATATAAAATAATTCTTCGAACTTAAGCCGAAACTTGGCCCTGGCGAGTACTTGCTGATTTTTGGGGAAGTGTGCATAAAAAAGAGCCTCCGACCTGTTCATCAAACGCAGTGATGCTATGATGTCTTCTGAAAGTGTTTCTGGGAAATGATTATGGGTATCCTCGAAGAGTTGTTGAATTAATTTGATCAAAACCCTGTTGGTTACCCCACGGCTACTGAGCTTTTCTGTTGAGGGATAGATAGGCTGCATAGCTACTCTCAGGCCTTTTTCATGCTCTTCGAGCAGCTCCATATCCGGATGGGGCATAGAATACCTGTTGTTAAACCAATTAACCCGACCGAATATCACATATTTCTGTCGGAGTTTGAGGTTTTTGGCAATCCATTTCTGCCCCCTGAACCATACAAGCTCCATAATGCCAGTGTCATCTTCGAACTGTGCTACCAGACGCTTTCCAACTTTTTGATCAATACTTTTCACTCCGGTTATCGAGCCGATGATCTGGACTTCCGATTCTGTACGACTTAGCTCCCCGATCTTATAATATCTGGTCTTATCTATATAGCGATTAGGGAGGTGGTGTAAGAGGTCGTCATAGGTATGAATCGCCAGTTCACTTTTAAGCAATTCGGCCCTTCCGGGCCCAACTCCTTTCAGATAAGTAATCGGTGTTTGGAGCAATTCAGGATTCATCTGACTAAATTAGTCTTTCAACTATACAACTGCAATATTCCAAAATGCTAAATTTGGCATAGCTTATGTTCGAATAGTCATATGAAGCATCACCTACTTTTATATTGGGTTTTCCTGGCAGTATTTTCCTCTGGCTTCGCCCAGCAAGGGGTCGATTTTATTTCTGGTACTATCGATATCACAGTCGATCCCTATAAAGAATTTATAAAAGGAAGTGTTGGCTATACGTTCGAGACGTCGCTTAAAGGAGACTCCATCGTGATTGATGCCCGCGATCTGACGATTACGTCTGTGAAGATCAATGGAAAGAAAACCGATCACAACTACGATGGAAAGCAGCTGATGGTGTACAAGAAATATAGGGCAAATAAATCCTATCGCTTAAAAATAGTCTATGAAGCATATCCCAAAAAAGCAGTCTACTTCCTGGGCTGGGACGATAAGATTCCAGGCAATAACCAGGTTTGGACCCAGGGTCAGGGAAAATATTCAAGCCATTGGGTGCCTAGTTTTGATGATATGAGCGAAAAACTTGTCTTCGATTTACAAATCGCTTTTAACAAAGAATATGAACTGGCAGCGAATGGACAATTAGTTGGAACCGGGATTCAGGATTCGATTAAAACCTGGAAGTATTCCATGAAAGATCCTATGAGCAGTTATCTCCTGGCCTTTGCCGCAGGCTCTTATCAATCTGAAATCATCCATTCTTCTTCCGGTATTCCAATACAGCAGTTTTATTATACAGATCGGGCCGAAGTTTTAGAGCCCACATATCGCTACACCAAAGAGATCATGGATTTCCTGGAAGATGAGATCGGAGTACCTTATCCGTGGCAGAACTACAAACAGCTGCCCGCACGTGATTTTTTGTATGCTGGTATGGAAAACACAGGAACAACGATATTTTCTGATGGATACCTCATAGACTCACTGGCCTTTCCAGACCGGAATTATGTGGAGATAAACGCGCATGAGATGGCCCATCAGTGGTTTGGAAATCTGGTTACCGAGTTCGGTGCAAAAGATCATTGGCTTCATGAGGGATTTGCAACCTATTATTCGTTATTAGCACGAAAAGAAATATTTGGCGAAGATTTCTACTATTGGAAGCTATTTGAAATGGCCGAACGTTTAGCCGAGGGTAAAGCTGAGGCCCTTACCGATCCATCGGCCAGTAGTCTTACCTTTTATGAAAAAGGGGCATGGGCCCTGGTGTTTCTAAGAGATCGGGTAGGGGATGCAGCCTTTAAAACAGGAGTACGGGCATTTTTGAAGACCTATGCTTTCAGCAATGCCGGAATTGCCGATTTGATGAAAAGCCTCCATCCCTATACCGATTATGATCTCGGGAGTTTCGAGGCGGAATGGTTGCAGTCGGTTGAATTTCCCAAGGACAATGCCATCAATTTTCTAAGGGAACATAACAGTGGCATCAGGGATTGGCACTTGCTCAGACGGGAGCTGACAACCAGTGCAGAGGCTAATGAGGTAATAATTAAGCGTTACTGGAACGACAATACCCCTATCGATCTTAAAAAAAGGATTCTGTCAAAATTCACCAAATCGCTGTCTGTGGATTTTTTAAAGGAGATATTCGATTCAGGGGAACCAGAATTGAGGAAAATGTTGGCAGTACATCTGGAAAGGATCCCCCCGGAGCTGAAAACAGCGTTCGAATCTTTACTTGACGACGATAGCTATATTAGCAGGGAAAATGCACTTTTCAAGCTTTGGATCTATTTTCCTTCCAACCGGGCAGCCTACCTTGATCGCACTCGTGACATAGTCGGATTACCCAACTATAATATCAGGATATTGTGGCTTTTCCTGGCCATCCTTACGCAGGAGTATGAGACACCAGAGGCCAGGGCAACCTATAGGGAAGAACTTTTTGGATATACTTCGCCCCGGTATCCATATGAGATCAGGCAGAATGCTTTTTCGGTAATTACTGAAGTTTTCGAACTACCCGATCAAAACCTGAAAGACCTCGTAAATGCCTCGGTTCATAAGGTATGGCAATTCAGGTCATTCTCCCGTCAACTATTAAGCGGGCTTCTAAAGGA
>JBDNAQ010000141.1:0-4234 GCA_039768345.1 Flavobacteriaceae bacterium | reverse complement strand
CTCGAGACCGCCATGCTGGCACATATGACAACTCATGTCGTACTGATGATGGGTCAGTTATAAGATATGATCAGGGATTCATGTTGCAATCCGCCCTTATACCTGTGTAAAGTCTTCTATTATAACATATTAAATATATCTTGACTAATGTCGGATACCGAGGCATCAGATCACTGGTTTTTTTCTTATTTTTAGGAACCAACCAACCAAAAAGTGAACACCAAAAGACGAACACTTCAATATAAGAATGCAGGATACTATTTTATCGGGCTACTGATATTGGCATTTTTAGGATTTTGGCCTTCTTATTTTTCCAAATTCTTTGATGGGACAGCGGATTTCACTATCTATTTTCATTTTCATGCTGTACTGGCCGTCCTTTGGATTCTAACGCTGATATTTCAACCCATACTGATTTATCAAAAAAAACTTCCGTTACACAGACTAATCGGTAAGTTTTCATATATCCTGGTTCCGCTGATTTATATATCTATCATCTTACTGGCCCATAGCAGGATCGATCCACAGGCTGGTGATCGATTTATAAATCTTTGGCTGCCCTTTAAGGACCTGATCATTTTTACCGCCGGCTATGGCGTAGCCATCAGGTATCGCAAAGAAATGGCCATTCATTCACGTGGAATGATCGTGGCCGGAATAGTTATGATAGAACCTGCCTTGGTACGTCTTATTTCCAACGTTTTTTTCCCCGGAACATTTAACCCGGTTGCATATCTAATTACCATCGCCGTGGTTTATGGCCTGCTTATCACTTTTATTATTCGTGAACGTCATACTAAAAAAGGACGCTGGGTCTTTCCAATGGCGCTGGTTCTATACCTTATAGTGCATAGCATCATTCTGTTTCAAATAAGGCTCAAGCCATGGGAAAAATTCGTCGATTGGTTTGCAAGCCTCCCGCTAACATGAGAAATTTTTCAGCGATTAATTCTTTAACACAATATGAACCATACTATGAAAAAGGTCATCTATTCAGGAATTATAGTATTACTGATAGGGTGCCATCCTCAGGAAAAAAAATCCTCTATAGTTGAACCAGGAATACCGGATCCTGATTTTACCCTGACCACCGACCATACGCACAACAAGTTCAGCAGTGCGATCAGCCCCGTGATAAAAGTACCAGACGGTAGTGTGATAGAAGTATTTACCCATGAGGCCACAGGAGGACAGTTAAGCTTTGAATCGACTGAAGAGGATATGCATAATGTAGATATGAATAAGGTACATACGCTAACCGGACCGGTATATGTGGAAGGTGCCGAACCCGGTGATGTGCTGGCGGTGGAATTACTCGATCTCGAACCGGGCGATTGGGGTTGGACAGGATTGGCACCAGATTTTGGATTTTTAGCCAACGAAGAAGAGAAATCCTTATTCAAAACCTATAAGCTCAATAAGGAAGATTATTCTGTGGAGTTTGCTGATGGCATCAGGATCCCCTTAAAACCATTTCCCGGTGTCATGGGGGTCGCACCGCCTACCCAGGAGATGCTTAATACCATACCACCACGAGCCAATGGTGGAAATATGGATGATCCACACATGGTTAAAGGGGTAACCGTGTACTTCCCGGTATTCGTTAAAGGTGCTTTATTTTCTATCGGGGATACACATGCGGTTCAGGGTTTGGGTGAGGTCTGCGGTACCGCCGTTGAATGCCC
The DNA here is from genome assembly GCA_039768345.1 of Flavobacteriaceae bacterium. GTDB lineage: Bacteria > Bacteroidota > Bacteroidia > Flavobacteriales > Flavobacteriaceae > JAHEJJ01. The sequence continues at coordinate 2,549 of JBDNAQ010000141.1, read as the reverse complement.
GATGCGCATCAGATATCGCCTGAGCCTAAGGAGAGATATGTCTATTTCCGAACCTCAATATGAATCGGATTCCTATTATGCGACCACGGGCTATGGTACAACCCTCGATGAAGCTGCGCAAAAAGCAACTAGCTATATGGTTGAACATCTGGTCAATAGTCGCGCAATGAATTGGGAAGAAGCCTATATGCTTTGTTCCCTGGCGGCAGACCTGAAGATTGCGGAGGTGGTAGATCTGCCTCACGTACTAGTTACCATGCACTTGCCCAAATCAATATTCACCGAAGAATGATAGAAGTAAACATCGCTTTGTCTTATCTCAATCTGAACTAAGGATTGTGCAAAATTCCATACCAGTGCCATAATGCGTAGCGAATTTGGTATCGCAATTCCCAAAAATCATGTTTTCTTAAGCTTTTGCCAAATCGTTCAGGTTTAACCGAAAGATGTATTAATTTCAACCCAAGATTGAAGAAATGACCTTAAGAAGTATTATTAAATATTGTCTTCTGGGGGTGATCCTTTCCGCTGTTTCCTGCACGGCCAGTCGGAAGGAAACCTCTGACTTTCTCGGTGATAAGGAGGCGGTAGTACGAGCAGAAAATATGTTTCAGGCCATTGGTGGCAAAGAAGCCTGGTGCCGGTTAAGGAGCCTTTATATCAAAGCGAATCATTCAGAACCTCAGATGCCCCTTCCCTATACCTCAGAAATATGGAGGGCCATAGACACTTTCGAACTGGTCATTGAACAGCAAAACGACAGTTTTCATGTGAAGGCTGTAATCAATGAGGAATCTGGTAAAGTACGTTATTTCGACAAACGGGATACCATGCGGTTATTCACCAAGGAACAATTGGCCGATTGGGCCTACGGTCATAAACACAATGTATATGTACTGTTACACGATCTTGCCTGTGATCCGAAGAGTTATCGGGTCGTAAATGATGAAGAAGGTCGCTTGAGTTTTTATAAGGATAGTATTTTTGAGGTGAGCTTTGTCCTTGATTCACTTAACAGACCCTACATTTTTTATCAGCCTCATCCCGACGGATCCGTATCCGGTTCCGTTTTTAACAGATGGGGAACCGATAAGGGATTGGTTCATTCCGCCGGCGGCCATCCATTAGACAGTAATTTTATCTACACAACAGAGATCTGGCAACCAAGCGACTTAGGCCTGAAAGAAACTTTCGGCGAAGCAATATTTGATCTGCAGGATCCATTAGATTAAAACGTCTTGTCGCCCAGAACTTGTCATATAAGCCGACAACCGGGCCTTAAAGTGCAAATTCAGTTTCATTTTTAAGAAATATCAGGATAAGTAGGTGATTACTTTAAGAAAATTCTTACTTTTATACAGATTCTACTCTTTAGCGTTCCCCTCTTAAAATAAAATTCATCATTGGCTTATAAAAGCTGCCTATGCGCAATTTATCAAAGCTGATCTTTCTCTTATTGATCATCAGCTGTAATTCTAGTCCAAAGTCGAAGGAAGAAGTAAAGGCTTTCAATGACAGCATCCCTGTTAATGGATTCTATGAGTATTTATCCTCGAACGGACACCGGAATCAGTACCTACTGATCGACACCTTGAAAAATAAGCACTACGGGATATATTATAAGACACAGCCAAAGAGAGGTAAGGGTCAGTGGTATTATGCACATAGTCTGAGCAAATTCCGAATCGATAATGACAGTGTTCGCTTTGTTTTGGGGGAGCGTAAAGCTATTGGCAATAAGGCGGTAGCTCCGTCTAAAATAAGTGGCAGAATTCCTGATCAGCCTTCGGACAAGAAAAAAGGTCTTCTTCACTTCAAAGGAAAGATCAATGGCAATTCACTGGAGATGCATTGCCAGTCTGAAAAAGGAGATTGTCCTGATCAGTTGATGTATTTCAAAAAGATACCATTGCCGGAATAGTAGCATCAACCGCTGGTACTTACTTGGTTGCTTCCTTCGTTTTACCTCTGAACAAAATAGTGAGGCCATAATTTAAGCCAAGGTCACGATCGGTGTAAAAGCCCTTCATTCCTATCCGGGGCACGATATATATCCAATGATTGGCTCTCAGATAGAACCGCATGCCTAACTCGTAACTTGTCCTTTCCATCGATATCTCTTCTGTTGTATTGCGAATAACTTCATATCCGAAAGGCGAAAGATATAGTCCAAGCTGCAATGAATCACCCACCGGAATCCGGTACGCTATACTTTCAGGTATTACAAAACTTATTATGCCCAGTGGAAGCGCATATACAAGATCGTTGGTGTTTTCAAATCCTTTTTTGATCAGGTAGACCCCAAGGGCCTGTCCGCCTCCCGTAGCAAAATAATAAGTGTCGCTGTCGATCGGGCCGTACAAAGCCGAAAAATTAATGCTTAAATGCTTCCCGAACCAAGCTTCCATAGAGACACCAGCTGCCGGATAATAAGTACCCCCGGTATAACTATACGTTGCCTGCAGCCCATAATAACCCACTTCCTGGGCATTGCTGTTCAGTGCAAAAAGGAAAAATAATATGAAGTACCTCAGGACTCTCATTTGGTT
>JBDNAQ010000140.1:0-4378 GCA_039768345.1 Flavobacteriaceae bacterium | reverse complement strand
TGTGCTCAGGTGCCAGAATGCCGGTTTATTCATTATTCTTAACCCTCACGGGGTATTCCGGACGATCGGGATAGCTTGTGGGGTTGTTCTTTAGTTCCTCTAAAACAATTTCAATAGCTTTTTCGAGCTGCGGATCTTTCCCGGCGATAACCTCCTTAGGCCATTGTTCCACCTCGATATCGGGGGTTATTCCTTCGTTTTCAATACGGAATCCGTCTTCATTATAGAAGGCCACATTAGGTGCTGTAATACTGCCCCCGTCGATATATTCCGGATAACCGAGGATTCCCACAAGGCCACCCCAGGTTGTTTTTCCAACAAGTTTCCCCAGTCCGTATTTCCTGAACATCCAGGGCAGGTAATCGCCACCCGATCCGGCGGTTTCATCTATAATCATCACCTTGGGCCCGAGGATAGATCCACTAGGAGCCCTTAGATCCTTTCCATATCGGAAGTTCCAGTTAGACTGATAAGGTCTGCGCAGGATATCGATATAATAATCTGCCAGTTGTCCCCCGCCATTATGTCGCTCGTCGATAATTACCGCCTTTTTATTCACCTGAGGGAAGAAGTATCGTTTAAAGTATTCATGCCCGGCTGAGGCGGTATTGGGTACATAGACATAGGCTACCTGCCCGTTGGTAGCTTCGTCTACCTTTTTAATATTTCCTTCGATCCAATCCCTGTTCCTGAGCGCTCTTTCATCGGCAACGGGAACCACTGTTACCTCACGGGATCCTGCTCCACTGGCAACGGCCCCTACTTTCAGCTTCACAATTTTATCGGCCTTGTTCTCAAAAAAGCTAAACAAATTCTGATCGGCAGTAACTTCATTACCGTCTACCGCAAGGAGATATTCACCTGTTTTAATGTTTACTCCGGGTTCTGTGAGTGGTGAGCGCAGATTCGGATTCCAGTTGAGTCCGCCAAAGATCTTGGCAAACTGGTATCTGTTTTGATCTACCCGGAAATCCGCCCCTAATAATCCTACATTTACCTCTTCAGGGCTCCGTAATTTATCGCCATCGCTTAGTATAAAATGATGGCCAACAGCCAGTTCACTGCACATCCATTGCAATACACGGTATAGATCGCTTCTGCAAACCACATCGGGTAAGAAAACCTTATACTTTTCCTTGCTGGCATTCCAATCCAAGCCGTGCATACCGGGATCATAAAAATAATCGCGGTTAACACGCCAGGCTTCATGAAATATATTTTCCCATTCTTTAACCGGATCGATCTTCACCTCTATTGCAGAGATATTCAGACTCCCATTCTCCGGTTCTTCCCCTACTTCCGCAATGCTCCATGACTCGCCTTCACGCAAAAGCATTTTCTTTCCATCTGCTGACATTTCAAACTGATTGGCCTGAAGAACGTCTTTCTCTTCCCGCTCTTCCAGGTCGAACATTTTTAATTGCTGCGGACTGGCATAACCGCTGTGTGGTTTAAAGGATAAATAATAGATCTTACCTTCTTCCGGACTCTCCAGGCTATAATAGGAACCATAAGAAATCGGCAAATCGATGATCCTGTTCTGGATACCTTCCCAATCAATTTTTACAGGTTCAACAGGCTTTTCATCCTCATCCTCCTTTTTATTTTTGCCTTTTTTATCACCCGCTGCAGATGAAGTCTCTTCTTTAATTTCTTCCATGTCATTTTCCCTTGCCAATGGAGAAACCAGATCTTTTTGCAGTGTAACCAGATAGATAGCATTGGTAGATTCCATATCCTGATTAGACTGGTCGAACCAATTCACCACTGGGCCTGCATCGGTAGAGGCGATCATATAAAGATATTTGCCGCTGCGATCGAAGGTGGGTTCCCTCACATCTGAGAGTCCGTCTGTTAGTGGATACGATTTTTTCTGATCGACAGAATAGGCATAAGCTCGCCTGAAATTGGTTTCGGTGACTACTGTATATGCGATCCACTTGGAATCGGAAGACCATGAACCAAAAAGATCCCGGAATGCACCCGGAATATATAACTCATCTGAGGCTATCTTGTCGATAGTTTTTGAACCCACATCCAAAACATAAAGATTTCTCCCGTTGTCTACAAAGGCAATTTTCTTGCTGTCGGCCGACCAGTGGATATAAGCATAAAACCCAGTGCCTGTAAGCGGGATTTTAGTTACCGATCCTGTTGCGGTGGATTTTAGATGCAAGGAATATTCTCCTGATGCATCCGAAAAATATGATATGTATTTTCCGTTAGGAGACCAGGCTGGAAAGGTTTCATGTACACCGGTAGTCTCCGTAAGATAGTTTACATCTCCTTTTTCTGCGGGGGTCGTAACAATATCACCCCGAAAATCGAACAAGACCCTTGCGCCGGATGGAGAAATAGCTGCACTTCTTATATAGTCAGCACCGGAGACATACCGACTTCTCATTTCGAGTAAGTCGGTGGCAATTCCGATCTTTAGCTTAGCACTCTGTGCACTGTCCGTATCAAAGAGATGCAGATACCCCGCCTGTTCGTAGATCAGTTTGTTCCCGTTCGTCGACAGGCTTAGAATCGGGAAGTCATTGTACTGCGTAAGCTGCTGGGTTTCTCCGCTGGGGATATCGTATACAAATAAGTTGAATTCCCCATGGCGGTCGCTTCGGAAGTACACTTTCTGGCCAATCCATTGTGGATGGGCATCATTACCTCCGGATGCTGGCTTGGGGATTTCCACCACTTCCTGAGTAGCGGTATCGTAGATCCATATGCGTGTTTGGGTTCCTCCACGATAATTCTTCCATTGATTAAAAGCTTCGTAGAGTGGATTATAGGCGATATATTTTCCATCATCTGAAAACGATGCGCGGAAAGCGTTGGGGATATCCAACTCTTCAGGTCTTCCACCATCAACAGATACAGTATAGAGTTTAGCATGCCGATTGGTGTAGTTGGTGCGCCTGGAATTGAATAAAATATGTTTCCCGTCGGGGGTAAAATCCCTGATAATATCCCAGGATGGGTGCCAGGTGAGTCTTTTAGGGATCCCACCGGTAGAGGGAATTACGAAAACATCTGTATTGCCATCGTACTCGGCACTGAATGCGATCAAAGAACCATCGGGTGAGAAAACAGGATTAGTCTCCACACCCTCATCGATAGTGAGACGTCTTGGATTTGAACCATCTATATCGGCAACCCAAAGGTCTTCTGCATAGACAAAGGCGATCTTATCGTCGCTAATCGCCGGCGATCTCAGTAATCTAGTATCCTGGGTGTTCTGAGCATTCAAATTGACGGTGCCGACAACTGCCATGGCAATTATCATGGTAAAAACATATTTACTCATAAGGGATATTGATTTATTTGATTTTTAGGCCAGGCTTTGTCTGATCCTGAATCAGGGTCAGAAATGATGCTGGCATTAAATTTTGATAGCTTTTTTCTGATGACATTTGATAAAGCGCAACTGCTTATATCTTTTCATTATCGATAACTTCCCCGGCCGGATCGTCTTTAAGATACTGATCTAAAAACAGCTTGATCTTTCCATAACCTTCGATTTCATTTTCTTTCTTGCGGAAACCGTGGCCCTCGTCGTCAAAAATCACATATTCAACAGGGACGCCGTTAGCTTTTACCCCTGCTACGATTTCGTCGGATTCTACCTGAAGGACCCGAACATCGTTAGCACCCTGCAGGACCATAAGCGGTTTGATTACATTCTCGGTATGGAATAGAGGGGATATTTCATGTAAACGCAGCGAGTCTTTTGAATATGGGTCTCCTAATTCATCATACAGAGCCTTCTTATAGCTTTCCCAATAGGGCGGAATGGAACGCAGTGTACGGATCCAGTTGGTAACCCCAAAAATATTCACACCCATATCGAATGCCTCGGGTTCAAAAGCCAGTGCTGCCATTACCATATAACCACCATAAGACCCTCCAATAATACCGACCTTGTCCATATCTATCACCTCTGTACTTTCAAAGAAATCCTTGCCGGCAATGCAATCTTTCAGGTCTTTATCCCCATGGTTTTTATCATCCATATGATTAAACTCTTTTCCGTATCCTGTGCTACCTCGGTTGTTGACGGCCAGAATAGCATAGCCCTGGTTTACCAGGTATTGGATAAGGGCAAAATAGCTCAATCTCGATTGCCCGCCCGGGCCACCGTGTACCCATACCAAACCAGGCACTTTGTTATCAGCGCTCGCTTCTTTGGGTTGATAATAAATCGCCGGAATGTCCAAACCGTCGAAAGACTTATAGCGAACAACCTGACCTTCTACCAGATCATCACTATTAATCTCGGGATTGAGGGTATCGGTAAGTTTTTTAAGATCTCCTGTTTCAAAATTGTAAACATAGATATTGCTGGGCGAGGCAGATGTGCTAACCGTTAGTCTGGCGAGAT
>JBDNAQ010000139.1:0-15162 GCA_039768345.1 Flavobacteriaceae bacterium | reverse complement strand
TTGCCTTCAACCGACTACTGGTTCCAGCTCACATATATGGATACCCAGGGGCAGCGTATCGAAGCCAAATACATCAGCAATCACTTTGCGCTAAGACGCTAAACATCACCCTTTTCGGTATTTTTTCAATTCATCGATAAACCGTCGAAAAAATCTGTCGAAATATACTAAATCAACTCACTTGGAGTTATATTATAAATATAATATTAGCCCCATTTATTCCATGCGAACACTTATTAGTACAATTTGTGCCCTTTTTGTGGTTTTCATAGGTCTTCGGGCGCAGAACTCTCCTGACTGCAGGACTGCTATTCCCGTTTGTGCCGATATGCCGATAATGTCTCTGGCAGATGGTGCTGGCGATATCGATGATTTTGACCCTGATGTCATCAGAGAATCGGGTTGCCTTGAAAAAGGAAGCGTGGCTTCGGCCAACATTGAAAACAATACATCCTGGTATGTATTCAGGGCAGGTACCGATGGTCAGATCGGATTCGATATACAGGCCCTGCCTTCTTCAGGTACGGTCATTACCGCAGAATGGGATTTTGCCCTTTATGGCCCAGACACGGATTGCGCCAGTATCAGTAATGGTACGGCACAGCCGATCAGATGTAATTATGAGGTAAACGATACCGATTTTACAGGCGTGGGTGTGAATCCGGAAAACGGCCAGGAAGGGGCTCCGCCACTAACTGCTAATCAGAATACCTATGACGAATGGATCGATGTTCTGGAAGGAGAGATCTACTATTTACTGATCAATAATTTCAATACTAACTTCGATGGAGATCCTGAGCCCTTTATGCTCACTTTTACCGGCCGATCGGTAGATGAAGATCAGAATACGGCTCTGGATTGTACGCTAAGAGATGAATTTCTTGGGCTCGATATAATCGCCTGTGAAGGAGATCCTGATATTACGCTGAGTGCGTTGAACTCGCCTGCAGGCCCCGCTATCTCAAATGTTACCTGGTCGGTAGATACCGATGACGATGGTACAATAGATCAGGTGCTGGCCTCAGGACCCGGGGAAACAACATATGTGGTTACCAGTCCGAATTCGGGCCGATACTTTGTCGAGATTCAGACCACTTTAGCGACAGTCATTACCGACGATATCCTGATTACATTTTTTGGCCCACCTGTTCTGGATCGAGTAGATGTAATTGAAGATCTTTCCGATAGCAATATTATCGAAGTCATCATGGCCAGCAATGGCAGCTATGAATATGCTATAAATGGAGGCGAATTCCAGGACTCACCGATCTTTGAAAACGTTCCGCCAGGTGAAAACACGCTTGTAATCAACGATACCAATGGCTGCGGTATTACAGAGCCCATTCCTTTCCTGGTAGTGGGATATCCTAAATTCTTTACCCCAAATGGCGATGGGATTCACGACGCCTGGAATGTTTTGGGTATCGAAACCCTAACAGACCCTACCGTCTTCATTTTTGACCGATATGGGAAACTATTAAAGCAACTCGATGAGACCACTTTGGGCTGGGACGGCACTTTTAATGGCAGGCCGATGCCCTCATCCGATTACTGGTTCAGGCTCGAATATGAGCGCGATGAAAGCGGCATGCTGGTAGCCAATACCATACGCACGCATTTCACACTTAAAAGATAAAAAAAACCCCCGAGCACTTTCGGGGGTTTATATTTTTATTGATTGCCTCCTAGAAGTTGATCGTATAAGACATCACGTAGTTGTTTCTGACCTGACTGATCAGTGCACTCGAGGTAACACCCGTATCAAAAAGCTGTTGGCTTACATCCTGTTCGGTTCGACTGTAGGCAAAATCGAGCCTGCTTCCACCGAAATTAAAGCCAAAACCACCCGAGAATCCCTGGAGGTCCCCTATGGTAAATCCATTGCGATAAGGACTGCCTTCATAACGATACCCTGCACGCAGACTCACATTGTCCAGGCGGTATTCCCCTCCAAGCCTAAAAGTGTCGATCGCCCCTAATTCTGTTGCGATTTGGGTATTAACGGTACTAAAACTAGGATCGCCTGTTGGCCTCAGTTCTGCTTTAGACATGTCCTGGTAACTATAATCGAAACTAATCAGGCCCTTCTTGCCAAATATTATTGCGCCACTTCCGGTAAACTTAGAAGGGGTTTTAACCTGGTACCGTTCAAAGACATTGATTATGCTAAAGTCGATGAACCCTATTTCGTCATCGGCCAGATTTGAGTTGATACGCTGGGAGAGATCATCTCTGAGATCGTACCATATGGGCGACTGATAGCTGGCGCCTAACCTGAAATTATTATTGACCTTGGCGATAGCTCCAAGATTAAAGGAGAAAGCATTTCCTCTTGTAACTAAAAGGTTGTCAAAATTTACGAATTGCAAAGCCGAACTGGCATCATAGCCGGATTCATCAAACCGGCTGAATTTTTCGTAATAAACACTGTTAAAATTCATCGACCCGCCTATAAAGAGTACATCTTCGTATTGACCTGCTAAATTGACGGTAAACTTACTGTTGTACCCCCTGGTGCTTTGATAATAGTCTTGAACTACATTGGTATAAACGGCATTAGAGACATAGTCAGTGCCATTGAGATCCGTATCATCTACCGGATTGATTACTCCTCCGAAATACCCTAAAAACGCCTGTTGCGGACCATAACCCAAAGATGAGCCGATCCTCAGATAAGCCTCCTCGATAAATTCATTATCCCTGATCAATAATGAGCCGAAAGGAACACCCTGGGCAAAATTTAAAAAGTAATTATCAATTCCGGTAAAATTGGTGCCCGAAGCAAAAAACTCATCGTCAAAATTGTTGGCCAGGTCGTAATTGAAGGCTAAAGATATCTTCTTCCATGGTTTCTGGTTATTTTTCCATACAAATGCCCCGCCGAACTGGTTGAATTTCCATGAGGTGATATTGGAGTTACGAAAAGTTCCAAAATAAGAGGTTTCGTTGTTGCGATTATAGGCAGCCCCGGTCATGGAAAACAAGCTATTTTTAAAAACGGCGCTGGAAGCCGGGTTGATATTTATGGCCGACATGTCTCCCCCAAGAGCGCCAAATGCACCGCTCATGGCTTGATATCGGGCAGTACCCAGAAGATTTTCCGAACTGTAGCGCAATACGTCTTCCATATTCTGAGCACTTGTTACAGCACAAATGAAGACCATGATGAAAGTAAATTTCCTTTTCATTTCTCAATATTTTTTAAGTCTGTTGATGCTATTATTGTCTGCCTCGTCCTCCACCTGATCTGCCACTACTTGATCGGCCTCCGCCACCAGATCTGAACGAACCTCCTGAAGATCTGGACGAGCCACCTGAGCTTCTAAACGAACCACCGGAACTTCTGGATCCCCTGCTCGAGCTTCTGAATCCCGAACTTCTCGAACCACTTCTGCCGGAACTTCTGTACCCGGAACTTCGGCTACCCGAACTCCTTGGACTATAGGTACGAGTAGAACCTCTGTATCCGGAGCTCCTGCCTGAAGGCGAACCCGACCTCGAGTAGGTAGAGCTACGTGGGGAATTGGTCCGATATGACCCCTGGCCTGATCGCGAAGCAGAACTGCTTCCTCTTCTGTAGGTGTTGCTTCTTTGTGAACTTGACCCGGAACGATAGGACCGGTTACCACTATTGTAACGCGGTACAGCACGGGTACTCCTGCTCGAACGATAGGCTCTGTTGCGCTGAATTCCGTCTACGCCTACCCGATTGCTCCTGGCTGAAGTACCGGATCGATAGGAACCTCTGGCTGCAGTAGCTCTGCCGTTGTTTATATTAGACCTTCCACTATTTGTTCTGGTGCGCGTATTGCTACGTGTTCCACTATAGGCACCGAGATTAGATCTGCCTCTGCTGTTATAGGCTATGGCATCTGAGCCGGTACCGTAGTATCCTCTTCTACTTCGATTATAGCCGTAACGACCATAGTAGCCGTATCCGTGGTATGGGTATCCGTAGCCTGGGTAATATCCACCCCAGTAGCCTCCCCAGCCCCAACCGGGATAGCCCCAGCCATATCCGGGATAGCCCCAGCCCCAGCCATATCCGGGATAGCCCCAGCCCCAGCCATATCCGGGATAGCCCCAGCCCCAGCCCCAGCCGATACCGATGCCTATGCCGAATCCGCCGCCCCAGCCCCAGCCGCAGCAACCTCCGCCACCGCCATAGACGTTGACGTTCACATTGGACTGATTCTCACCCCAACCGGCATAACCTTCATAGTTGTTACCATATTCGTCTATATAATCACCACGTTCAACTAGCCCGAGACTGTCCTTTGCAGCATCACTGCTGTATTCATCAACGTCTGTAAAGACTTCTCCCTCCATATACTGGTCGAGCTGTTCGGCCTTCTGACTAAAATAATCGTCATAAATTCCGTCATCTGTTTTGGTGCTTTGTTTCTTCTGTTGTGGCTTGGTATAGACCGTGGTGCGTTGAGGCTCTTCTGCATATATTCCATCATCGTCGTAATAGGAAGCCTGCTGATACGAGCCACATGAAGCCAATAGAAAAAACGCCCCTGCAATCAGGGATAGCGAATGAATTTTAGGTTGGGGTATTGAATATGTCATCGCTCTAAGTTTATATTGTTGAACATTCTAAAAATAGTTAGCTTTACCGAACTAAATTTGTTAACAATAACACAACATTTGTGCCAAACTGCCATTAATGGGAAAAAAATTGACCAAGCGCGAGGAGGATTATTCCAAGTGGTATAACGAACTTGTAATCAAAGCTGATCTGGCCGAAAACTCTGGTGTTCGCGGCTGTATGGTGATCAAACCTTACGGCTTTGCGATATGGGAAAAAATCCAGGCTGGCCTGGATAATATGTTCAAGGAAACCGGTCATCAAAATGCTTATTTTCCACTCTTTATCCCTAAGTCTTATTTTAGTAGAGAGGCCAGTCATGTAGAAGGTTTTGCTAAGGAGTGTGCAGTGGTGACGCATTATCGACTGAAGAACGCAGAGGATGGCAGCGGGATCATTGTAGATGAAGATGCTAAACTGGAAGAGGAACTGATCGTAAGGCCTACCTCCGAGACCATTATCTGGGATACCTACCGAAGGTGGGTACAATCGTACAGAGATCTACCACTTTTGATCAATCAATGGGCAAATGTGGTACGCTGGGAGATGCGAACCCGACTTTTTCTAAGAACAGCCGAATTTTTATGGCAGGAAGGTCATACCGCTCATGCTACCCGCCAGGAGGCAATAGATGAAGCAGAACTTATCTTAAATATCTATGCAGATTTTGCAGAAGATTTTATGGCTGTACCGGTCGTAAAGGGTACCAAGTCGGAAAGCGAACGATTCGCCGGGGCATTGGAAACCTATTGTATCGAGGCGTTGATGCAGGATGGGAAGGCACTACAGGCCGGCACTTCCCACTTTCTGGGTCAGAACTTTGCCAAGGCCTTTGATGTAAAATTTACCACCAAAGAAGGTGACCAGCAATATGTTTGGGCCACATCATGGGGGGTGTCAACCCGTTTAATGGGAGCACTAATCATGACGCATAGCGACGATAATGGCCTGGTATTACCACCAAAACTGGCGCCCATACAACTGGTGATCATCCCTATATATAAAGGTACTGAACAGCTGGAGCTTATTTCGGAGCGGGTGGCGCCAATGATCAAATCATTGAAAGAAAAAGGAATCACGGTTAAATATGATGACAGGGATACTCATAAACCCGGATTTAAGTTTAATGAATACGAATTAAAAGGGGTGCCGCTAAGGATAGCAATCGGTCAACGAGACCTCGAGAATGGAACGGTCGAATTGGCCAGGCGCGACACGCTCGAAAAGCGCACAATCCCTGCCGAGAATGCCGAAAGCGAGGTGGTACGCCTGCTCGATGAAATACAAAATCAACTCTATCAAAGGGCTAAGAATTACCGGACGGAACACACCACCGAGGTAGACACCTACGATGAGTTCAAGCAGGTGATAGAACAGAAGGGTGGTTTTGTTTCTGCCCACTGGGACGGAACATCCGCGACCGAGGAAAAGATAAAAGATGACACCAAGGCTACAATACGATGTATTCCAATAGAAGATAAAAAGACCGCGGGTAAATGTATGGTAACAGGAAAACCTTCCTTGCAAAGAGTACTATTCGCCCGGGCGTACTAGCTGCATTCAAAAAAAGGAATACGGTAGTTGCCATAGTAAAAAATAATTGTATTTTTGCACCTGCCTTTGGGGCACCTATGTTCAATGGAAAGTTGAAAGTTGAAAGTTGAAATTTTTTAAGTTGAACTATTAACTTATCACTTTCAACTTTTAACTTATAAATCAATGGCCCGTTCGTCTAGGGGTTAGGACGCCAGGTTTTCATCCTGGTAACAGGGGTTCGATTCCCCTACGGGCTACTAGATACATGTATAATTAACGATTGACAATTGATAATGTGAATTTAATTATTAATTATCCATTTTTAATTAAACAGGCCCGTTCGTCTAGGGGTTAGGACGCCAGGTTTTCATCCTGGTAACAGGGGTTCGATTCCCCTACGGGCTACAAGAAGTTTCAGGCGGCAATAATCCGCTTAAATATTAATAGAAAAATATGGCAAATCATAAGTCTGCTTTAAAGAGAATCAGAAGAAACGATGTGGTACGTTTACGTAACAGGTATCAGCATAAAACAACCCGTAATGCGATTAAGAAATTGCGTGGTGAAACGAATAAAAAGAAAGCGGAAGCACTTTTACCCGAGGTGGTCAGTATGATCGACAAGCTCGCAAAGCGCAATATTATTCATGCGAATAAGGCTGCTAATCTTAAGAGTAAGCTCATGAAGCAAGTTTCCACATTATAGTGGTACTTTCCAGCTAAAAGATTTAACCCTGGCCATAGCGCCAGGGTTTTTTTATTCATAAATTCTGATGATTTCCCCAGTGCCCTTTCCATCAACACTTCTGATATACCCTCTGAGCATTTTTTCCATGGGAATCGGGTGGTGACCAGGAAAATACTCCTGATACCTATCTACTGCATCTTCCACCAGACCAGAAGCCACAACATTGATCCTCAACGGTTGTTTCAGATCGAGCACCACCGATTTTACAAAACTATGGAGACCGCCATTAACCATGGCCGCACTTGTGGTCATAGCCACCGGATCGTCGGCCAGAATCCCGGAAGTCAGCGTAATTGAACCTCCCTTGTTTACATGGCCCTTTCCAATCCGAACCAGGTTTACCTGTCCCATGAGTTTGCTTCGCAGACCAATGTGGAAATCTTCTTCAGTCAGGTCGTCGAAGTTAGCCCATTTGGCTTCTCCGGCAGCACAGATGATCGCGTCTAGCTGGCCAATTTTACTAAACAAAGCTTCGATACTCGAAGTCTGGGCAATATCAACAGTGTAGTCCCCGCTATGACGACCTGCAATCAGTACTTCATGATTTTTGCCAAAATGCACTGCCAGTCTTTTGCCAATAGTTCCGTTACCACCTATGATGAGTATCCTCATAAAATTTTCAGTTTATCGATTTTCGTCTCACCTTTATAAAACCAAGGATGAAACAACCATACATAATCAGGATTAACAGCAGATGGATCCTTCGGATTATCTGGTAGTCCTCACCCGACACAATATTAAAATGGCCGAGTATAATTATCGGCAGATAGCCCGATAAAAAAATCAGTATTCCAATGCTCAGCCAGGTAAGCAGATTGCTTTGGACAAACCACTGGCCTTTGGTAGATCTCAAATGCAAAAAATAAAGGATAATTGAAATGATTAGCATAATCGCACCGGTAAAATACGTGATCATCTGGAATTGCGTTCGAAAATCGGAGGTAAACAAGTTGATCACCGAGGCGATGATAACAAGAATACCCGCCAACTTTATAAAATTCCGGTACGCTTTCCTGTCGATGCTTATCCAGTATACATAGAGGAAATAGAGAAAGAAGATAATATCATAAATGTTGTAGATCAGCCAATTATTATACTCCAGCACATCACTAAGCACGAAGTCATATTCGTCGTTCCATTTAATTATATTCCCAAGCAGCTCAGTCAGAAAAGTATACATGAGCAAAATAGGAAAGTATTTAAATATACTATCGAAATATCTGGGGTACCTCCATAGGGCTACCACTACCGTTATGGCATATACCGGCAGATAAGAATATTCTAATATATTATCAATGAGCTCAAGCAAAGTTTTGGAATAATCCTATTGATAAGGAGGAGGCGCTGCGCCACCGTGATTAAGTACCAGGCTTCCGTTCGAATAACTTGAAGTAGCAGCCGGGGCCGAAGTATTAGGTCCTATGAAACCTGCATAAGACTTAGTGTTATTCCCCACACGTACGCCCGCACCATCAGGTCCGAATAACTGCATTTGTCCGTTGAGTAAGACAGCTCTTTTTTTACCGTCGTCACCACCGTCTTCAGTATAAAAGCCATATTCCTCTCCATTTTCACTGAGTGTTGGTTGGATGAAAAATGAATTTTGCCTTGGATGCACCACTTTCGATCCGTCAGCGAATGTACCCTCTTCCGGATAGTTAGAATAGTAAAATCGCAATGTTGAGATCTCCACCCCGGCTTTTGCAGCTTCCTGCTCTATATATTCCAGATACTGTTTAATAGTTTTATAGTCATAATAAGTATATCTGGCAACATCGAATTTACCGTCATTTTTTTGGCTCATATTAACCGAGTCCTCATACTTCTGAATAAGTGGAACCCTTCGCTCGGAATAGTTCTTATACATACCCTGGGCCTCTTCTATGCTGATGATCTGCTCCGGAGGATCTACTTCCGCCTTTTTGGAGTTGTTTACCTCTGTTTTTCGTTCACCGCACGACTGAAATATCAGGGCAGCAGAGAACAAGAATAAGAAAATGACATCTTTGATTTTTTTCATGATAAGTTATTTTATAGATTAAATACTTACTTGGTGAAAAGAGCGGGTTGGTTTTTCTCCTTTAAATGTAGTACATATTCTAATATTAGAATAATCCACACCTTACAGTTGACACAATAAAAAAGAATCCCGGCATTTTACAATGCCGGGATTCTATGTTTTAAACGAGAAGTAAAACCTTCCTATTGGCTCATTGTCATCAGGAATTCATCGTTGTTTTTCGTTTGTTTGATACGCTGTTCCATGAATTCCATAGCCTCCACAGGATTCATATCTGCAAGGTATTTCCTCATGATCCACATACGTTGAACCGTATTTTCATCGAGAAGAAGATCATCTCTACGGGTAGAAGATGATACCAGGTCGATAGCCGGGAATATCCTTCGGTTACTAATCCTTCTGTCGAGTTGTAACTCCATATTACCAGTACCCTTGAATTCTTCAAAGATCACTTCGTCCATTTTAGAGCCGGTTTCGGTCAGTGCGGTTGCGATGATCGAGAGAGAACCTCCATTTTCTATATTCCTTGCAGCTCCAAAAAATCTTTTGGGCTTATGAAGCGCATTGGCATCGACACCACCACTCAAGACCTTTCCTGAAGCAGGTTGTACTGTATTATATGCTCTTGCGAGTCGTGTGATCGAATCGAGCAGGATCACAACATCATGGCCGCATTCCACAAGTCTTTTTGCCTTTTCGAGCACGATATTGGCCACCCGAACATGTTCGGTAGCTTCTTTATCGAAGGTAGAGGCAACCACCTCACCACTTACATTGCGCTGCATGTCTGTAACCTCCTCCGGTCTTTCATCGATCAGTAATATGATCTGATATACCTCCGGGTGGTTGGCTGCTATCGCATTGGCGATATCTTTCAGTAACATGGTCTTACCCGTTTTGGGCTGTGAGACGATCATTCCTCTTTGTCCTTTCCCTAATGGAGAGAAAAGATCGATGATCCTGGTTGAGAGTGTGCTCTGACGCTCTGCTAAATTGAATTTTTCCTGTGGAAATAATGGGGTTAAATGCTCGAATGCTACACGATCACGTACCACCTGAGGATCCAGACCATTGATTTTGTTGACCTTGATCAGCGGAAAATATTTCTCACCTTCTTTTGGCGGACGTACATTACCCAGTACAGTATCTCCGGTTTTAAGCCCGAATAACCTGATCTGTGACTGTGACACATAAATATCATCGGGAGAAGACAGATAGTTGTAATCCGATGAACGGAGAAAGCCATAACCGTCCTGCATAATGTCAAGAACGCCTTCGCTTTCAATTATACTGTCAAATTCGTATTCCGGCTGTTTGTATTTGTTCTTTAAATCCCGGTCGAAATTACTCGACTTCTTTTCCTGCCCATTTTTATGATGAGCTTGTTTCTTTTGCTGCTGACCCTTGTGCTGACCCGAGGATTTGTGATGATCCTTCTTAATGTGTGGTTGGCGCCGCTGCGGCTTCTGACCTTCTTTTGGAGTCTCACCGCTCTCTTCGGGGATCTCTTTTTTTGTGGCTTCTACATTGGCCACTTTGGCCACTTTGACCACCGGTTCAGCTTTTTTCGCCCTAGGAGCTGGCTTGCTTTCCTTTTTTTCCATTGCACTAACCGTCTCCCTAACCGAGTTAGGATTGCTGGCCTGAACATCAAGGATTTGATATACAAGGTCAAGTTTCTTTAAGGTTTTGTACTTGGGGACGTTTAAATCTTTAGCGATTTGCTGAAGCTCTGGAAGCTTCTTTGCTTTTAAATCTGATATCTCAAACATTGAGGATGTAATAAATTTTACTTTCTAAATCTCGAAAAATGAAGTGTATTGTTATTTGGGTATTACGTGGGATAGATTTCCCAATCGGTAAGTGGTATAACTAATAACGGAGCAATATTACAAATTATTTTCAACATAGAGTCTTAATGCTGTAATAAAATGATGCAAATGGTTGATTATCTGAATTTTTCGATGCGTATTAGCATTCGGATTAACCTGCCGATAACTAACTCCTCTGCTACCATGGTTTATGTATCTGTTTTTTTTGTGTATTCCTCTGAAATTCATAAAAAGACCTGTATTTTTGCACTTCCTAACAGAAAGTAATATGATCCAGAGGATTCAGTCCCTTTATATGTTGCTCATCGTGATTCTCAATGCAGTTTTGGTGCAGTGGGCAGAATTATGGTCAACCGCCGAAGGTGCGAGTGTATTCCTGGAAAGTGAGTTATGGGTGGCGCTGTGCTTTTACAGTATAGCTGCACTGGCGCTTATCAGCATAATGCTTTTTAAGAAAAGACAAAACCAGTTTGTGATAAACAGACTGAACATCATATTGAATCTTTTTTTACTCGGATTTTTCGTTTACCGGTCCCTAAACCTATCCGGAGAGATGCAAGTCTCTGAGAAGGGTATTGGGATGTTGATTCCTGTATTTTCTATCGTTTTACTGGTCTTGGCCAACAAGGCCATCAAAAAGGATGAGGATCTTGTAAAATCTGTGGATCGTTTGCGTTAAACCTGATATCTTAGTAGTATTAGTGCGAAAACCCTGATGAATTAATTTGTCAGGGTTTTTTTGTATCCATCAACCGGGATTTCTTTATCGCTAATTCCTGTAGATCTTATCTTTTTCCTAATTCAATCACCTCCAGCTCCCTGATATCAGCACCATCGATCGTAAATCGAAGCATTGTACGAACCTGGTGAAATCCATATTTGCCACAGGCACCGGGATTCATATGAAGCAAGCCCAGTTTTTTATCGTTCATCACCTTAAGAATATGAGAATGTCCGGAAATAAACAATCGGGGCGGAGATTGATTGATTTCATCCTTCACGTTAACACTATACCGGCCGGGATATCCTCCTATATGCGTGATCCAAACATCTACTTCCTCGCAATGAAATCGCTGATGCAGGGGAAATTCCTTTTGAATAATATGATTATCGATATTCCCATAGACAGCACGCAGCATACTTTTTTCCGATAAGGCATCGGTGACTTTAAGATTTCCGATATCACCGGCATGCCACACTTCATCTGCTTGCCTGGCATATTTCAGGATAGCCTCATCTATATGGCCATGAGTATCTGAAAGGAGTAAAATTTTCTTCATCCTGAGTGTGATAAGGGAGATTTTAATTTACCATCCGAGCAATGGCAGGAAATCATCGGATCTATTACTTTAAAGATTCGGGTATATTTGTTTTAGCAAATGTAGAGAATAGATTGAGATATTTTGTGCAATTTTCCTATCTGGGCACTGCCTATCATGGCTGGCAGAAGCAACCTAACGCACCTACGGTCCAGGAGGTTATGGAAATGTGCTTTACCAATTTGTTGCGAATACCGATTGAGCTGGTGGCAGCCGGGCGAACTGATTCCGGGGTTCACGCTCATGAAATGTATGCCCATTTCGATATCGATATGCCACTGGAGTCGGAGACTATAATAAGCCGACTCAATTCATTCCTCCCCGGGGATATCGCTGTGAAGCAAATAATTCCGGTAGCTTCTGATGCGCATGCCCGTTTTAGTGCCCTTCAAAGAACCTATAATTATACCATTGTAAAGCGAAAGGATCCTTTTTCGATCCAGACTGCTCATTATTCTAAGTTGGCGTATGATGTTGAGCTGATGAACAAAGCGGCTGAACTGCTGATCGGCCTCAAGGATTTTGAGTGTTTTTCAAAATCCAGGACCGATGTTAAAACTTTTATGTGCGATGTGCGATATGCAAGATGGGAAGAGAAAGAAGGGCGATTGATTTTTATCATCTCCGCCGATCGATTCCTTAGGAATATGGTAAGAGCCGTGGTCGGGACTCTTCTCGATGTAGGTCTTGGCAAGAGATCTTTAAAAGATGTTAAGACTATTATAAAAAATAAGGACAGGCGCTTGGCAGGGGCCTCTGTCCCTGCAAAAGGACTATCTTTGGTTCGGGTGCAGTACCCCGAGGAGATGCTTCATCATTATGGATAAAGACACTGGCAAAGCTTTTGATTATCGGCTGTTCAAGAGGGTGATCGCCTATACCTGGCCATACAGGCTTACTTTTTATGGGGTGGCTCTTGCTGCTATCCTTTTATCTGCTTTTGCGGTATTAACTCCTCTTATCGTCAGCGAGATCATCGATGGTGCATTAAAGAAAAACGATGCTGAAAAACTATGGATCCTTACCATGGCCCTGGGCGGTGTCCTTCTCGGGCAGGTAGTGAGCCAGCTCTGCTTTAATTACTTTGCCAACTGGCTGGGCGAATCTGTGATCAAGGATATCCGCATCAAACTCTTCGATCGTATGATGGGTTTTAAGATGAAGTATTTCGACAACTCTTCCATAGGCGTTCTGGTTACTCGTGCCGTTGCCGACATGCAGCGGATAGGGGAGATCTTCAGTCAGGGTTTCTTTGTTATTGTGGCCGATCTTCTAAAAATGCTTGTTGTGGCCGTGGTAATGCTAATTCTGAATTGGAAACTCGCCCTGATCGTTTTCCTTATCCTGCCGGTGATTCTTTATGCTACACGCTTGTTCCAACAAGCCATGAAAAAAGCCTTTATCGATGTGCGGGCACAGGTTTCCAATCTGAATTCTTTTGTTCAGGAGCGGATCACAGGGATGAAAATCGTTCAACTATTTACCAGGGAGGCAATTGAGAGCAGGAAGTTTAGGGGCATTAATGAGCAGCATAAAAAAGCCTGGCTAAAAACGGTTTGGTACAATTCTTTCTTTTTCCCGGTTGCTGATATAGTCTCTTCTATAACAGTGGGGCTGATCGTCTGGTATGGAGGGCTTCAGAATGTAACCAATCTCAAGGTCGATGAATATGGGACCATCTTCGCCTTTATATTGCTTTCTGGTATGCTTTTCCAGCCTTTGAGACAGATCGCGGATAAATTCAATACCCTGCAAATGGGTATGGTTGCGGCCAATCGGGTTTTTGGTATACTGGATACCGACAGTAAGATCGATGATTCCGGCACAAAAGTCAGCGAGCACGTGCTTGGTAATATCCGCTTTAAGGATGTTCGTTTCAGCTATCTCGAAGGTGAAGAAGTACTTCATGGAATATCATTCGATGTAAATGTTGGGGAGACCGTTGCCATCGTCGGGGCTACCGGCGCGGGTAAATCAACCATAATTAATCTCCTGAACCGTTTTTATGAGATCGATTCCGGGAAGGTTCTGATCGACGGGACCGATATTGAAGAATACAAACTCTCATCATTACGCAGGAATATCGCCATCGTCCTGCAGGATGTTTTCCTTTTTGCGGAAACCATCGCCAATAATATTTCTCTTAAAAACGAGGGAGTAACCTTAGACATTATTGAAGAAGCCGCGAAGCAGATAGGAGTCCACGATTTTATCAGTAGTCTTCCTGGTGGATATCAGTATAATGTGAAGGAACGCGGAACCATGCTCTCAAGTGGCCAAAGACAACTTATCGCTTTCCTTAGAGCATATGTAAGCAATCCAAGTATCCTGGTCCTCGACGAGGCCACCTCTTCTGTAGACACCTATTCCGAACAATTGATACAAAGAGCTACGGATAAGATTACCGAGGGACGTACATCTATCATTATAGCGCACCGTTTGGCAACGGTACAGAAAGCTGATAAGATCCTTGTGATGGATGCTGGCAAAATCGTTGAGACCGGAACCCATGCCGAACTCCTTAAAAATGGCGGCTATTACAGCAAACTCTACGAAGCACAATTCCTGGCCGAAGAGGAGACTATATAATCCCTTGTCCTGCTATTGAACCGGTGCGAAGTCTTGAAGAGATAATATACCGGTGAGGAACAACACGGCATAGAACACCATGATGAACCCAAAATACCCTATAGTAACCAGGATTGAAAAAATCGGTATTCTTAATACTAACTGAGAAGTTGAAAGCCGATTCAAGCGCTGCATAGCATATATGGAATAGATCACCAGTGCTATTAATAAAGGTATGCCAAGAACTAGATAATTTTCTGGGAAAATAAACAATGTAGCCAAACTGATCGGAAACAGAATGATACTCCACTGTGCCAGAATATACATGTAAAAAACACTGTATTCAGTGAGATTATAACTTTTGCGATTAAAGGTCAGCCAACCACTTATCGCGAAAATTGGAACATATATGATGAAGATGAGCGTATTCATATCGAACATAATATTCATCACCTTGTTCATCACTTCCGGATTAGCCCCCTGACCAAAAACATCAAAGTCGATCCGATCCCGGAAAAATCTCCTCATGAGTAGTAATAGGATTCC
>JBDNAQ010000138.1:0-3914 GCA_039768345.1 Flavobacteriaceae bacterium | reverse complement strand
TAGGTCAGGGCGGATATATCTTTTTTGCCTTGCTGAATAATCAGACAACAGGTTGTTTTGCGTTGATGAAAGTTGATGAAAAGGTATATGAATTGGGCAAGATGGCTGTAGACCCGCTCTTTCAGGGCAAAAAAATAGGCCAGGCCATGATGGAATTCGCGATTGGATTTGCCAGGAAGATGAAATGGATGAAAATCGTACTGTATTCTCATACCAAACTTCAACCCGCTATCCATGTTTATCGCAAATTCGGATTTAAGGAGATAGAACTGGAACCTCAGTCGCCATATCAACGAAGTAATATCAAGATGGAACTGGATCTTGAAACATTGTCGACTAAGAATGAATTTATAAACAAAGATTAATAACCATATTCAACCTATGAACAATCACATTTATATCGTTTTGGTATTCTGTAGCTTAATCGCGTGCAAACAACAAAAGAAATCAGGTCCGTATATCGATAGTCCCCCGATGACAAGTACCGACAAAATACCTGCACCTGCCGAAGGTGATCAGGAGGAAAAACAATTACGTATTATTCCGATAGAACACGCCACGGCGGTAATCGAATGGGGTGAGATCACCATATATATAGATCCTGTTGGAGGCGTTGAAGCATTTGATGGTCAAAAAGACCCGGATCTGATCCTCATCACCGACGTCCATGGTGATCATTTTAATCTCGAAACATTACAAGGCCTCAATACCGCAAAGGCCAAGATTATGATGCCGAGGGCAGTAGCCCAAATGATGCCCGAGGAATTCACGCCCCAGATCGATGTACTCGATAACGGATCTGTTAAACAGCGTTATGGAATTAGTGTTGAAGCCATCCCTATGTACAACCTCAGGCCAGAGGCCAAAAAGTTCCATGAAAAAGGTCGCGGAAACGGATATGTGCTCAATCTGGGCAATTCCCGCTTATACTTCTCAGGAGATACGGAGGACATACCGGAAATGAGATCTTTGCAAAACATCGATAAGGCCTTTGTATGCATGAATCTCCCTTATACCATGACGGTAAATAAAGCTGCGGATGCCGTGCTTGAGTTCCGGCCCAAAGAAGTCTATCCGTATCATTACAGAGGACGCCCTGATGTGAGCGATGTGGTTAAGTTCAAAGAACTCATCGAAGCCGGAAATGTCGGAATCGAGGTGGTGCAGTTAGATTGGTATCCTAAAGACGAATTCTGAATTATAAAAAAACTCCCCTTGAACCGGGAGTTATATCTTCTGTATCTGATTACTACCTAACTAATTTTTTATACTTTATACGTTTGGGTAAGATATCGCCGCCAAGCCTTTTTTTCCTGTTCTCTTCATAGTCGCTAAAAGAGCCTTCATAGAAATAGACCTGCGAATCTCCTTCAAAGGCCAAAATATGCGTACATATTCTGTCGAGGAACCAACGGTCGTGTGAAATGATAACTGCACAGCCCGCAAAATTTTCTAGTCCCTCCTCCAGCGCTCTTAAAGTATTGATGTCCAGATCATTGGTTGGCTCATCTAATAAAAGGACATTCCCTTCCTCCTTTAAAGTCATCGCCAGGTGGAGCCGATTCCGTTCTCCACCGGATAACATGCTGACCTTTTTATTTTGCTCGCTGCCCGAAAAGTTAAAACGACTGAGATAGGCTCTTGAATTAACCTGCCTCCCTCCCATCATTACCAGCTCCTGGCCTTCACTAAAATTCTGCCAGATACTTTTTTCGTTGTCAATATTAGAATGACTTTGATCTACATAGGCCATTTTTACGGTTTCTCCTACTTCAAAAGAGCCTTTATCGGGCTTTTCCTCACCCATGATCATTCTGAAAATCGTCGTCTTCCCGGCACCATTCGGTCCAATAATACCTACAATACCTGCCTGGGGAAGTTTGAAATTCAGATCTTCATACAGGAGTTTGTCGCCATATGCTTTGCTTACTCCTTTAGCCTCAATTACATTGGTTCCCAGACGGGGGCCATTGGGAATATATATTTCCAGTTTCTCATCAAGCTTCTTTTGATCCTGACTGAGGAGTTTGTCGTAGTTTTTTAGCCGGGCTTTTTGTTTCGCCTGTCGGCCTTTGGCCCCTTGTCTTACCCAATCGAGCTCCCGTTCAAGCGTTTTCTGTCGTTTGGAAGCTTGTTTGCTTTCCTGTGCGAGGCGCTTGGCTTTTTGATCTAGCCAACTGCTGTAGTTTCCTTTCCATGGTATGCCTTCTCCCCGATCGAGTTCTAAGATCCATCCGGCCACATTATCTAAAAAATACCGGTCGTGTGTCACAGCGATAACCGTTCCCTTATACTGCGCGAGATGGTGTTCGAGCCAATGAACCGACTCGGCATCCAGGTGGTTGGTCGGTTCATCCAACAGGAGAATCTCTGGTTCCTGTAGTAAGAGCCGACAGAGTGCCACTCGCCTTCTTTCACCCCCTGACAAGACCGAAATCTTCTGTTCCGGATCCGGGGTACGCAGCGCGTCCATGGCGATCTCGAGCTTGGTATCTAATTCCCAGGCATTGGAGGCATCGATCTCGTCCTGGAGGACAGACTGCCTATCCATGAGCTTTTGCATCTTATCGGCATCCTCATAGACCTCAGGCAGGGCGAACATATCATTGATCTTATTATATTCATCGAGTACGGCTACAGTTTCGGCAACCCCTTCCCGGACCACTTCCAGCACCGTCTTGTCTTCATCAATTTTTGGATCTTGTTCAAGGAAGCCCACGCGGTATCCCGGAGAGAAGACCACGTCTCCCTGGTAGTTTGTGTCCTCTCCGGCTATGATCCTCAATAAGGTGGATTTTCCCGATCCGTTGAGTCCCAAAATCCCAATCTTAGCTCCATAGAAGAAGCTGAGATAAATGTTCTTTATTACCGGGGTGTTGGCATTCTTGTAGGTCTTGGTCACACCGGTCATTGAAAAGATGACCTTTTTATCTTCAGACATAAGCAGTAATCTTAACTAAAAGAATAAACGAAATTGATTGATATATTTTGGCAGCTACATTATAGCAACTTCTGGATCCTATACTCTTCCCTTAAGTGCATTAAAAACCCATGCTATAGCGAAAAAGCCGATCCCTACCGAAGCAAACCCCCAGCCTGCGATCTCGTCGTACCGAAAGGCACCTAAAGCGATCAGACCCACTCCGACAGATATCATAATAAAGGTCGCCCAGGCCAGGACCGTATTTTTATTCATTCCCATTTGAGTTAATTTAGTTGGAGCTCAAATATCGGAAATTTTATAAACAGGTTTGGATAAATTAAACAAAGATTAACCTTCGAAGGGGAAAACAACTTTGCTTTGAGCGCGAACTTCGTCCATGAGTTCCAACAGATCCAGGCTGTTTTGATGGCTCCATAGCTCACTTTGGGTTCTGCCCTGTCTTAGGCAGTTATTGACCTCCTGAATCTCATAGGTATAGCCCTTACCGATGGTGGGATGGTCAAAATGGTCTTGTTGACCATTATTCTCCAGTGTATACCCCTGGGTTTCATGCCAACGAGGATCGAGAAAAATGCTCCCGG
The DNA here is from genome assembly GCA_039768345.1 of Flavobacteriaceae bacterium. Taxonomy (GTDB): domain Bacteria; phylum Bacteroidota; class Bacteroidia; order Flavobacteriales; family Flavobacteriaceae; genus JAHEJJ01. The sequence continues at coordinate 389 of JBDNAQ010000138.1, read as the reverse complement.
TAGTTCCCGAAATCTCAGCCCTCATTTCCGACTTTGAGTTCAATCCGCTATAGAGTATCGCCTGAGCCTCAGGGTAGGAAAAGATCATCGATGTCTGAATTTCTGCACCGGTCTTATAAAAATTAGATATGGCCGATATTTTTTCAGGCATTCCCAAAAGAAGATAGGCCAGGAATATTGGATAAATGCCAATATCGAGAATAGATCCCCCCGCCAGTTGAGGGTTTAAGAGACGGCCTTGTTCATCATTATCCAATGCATAGAAGGCGAAATCGGCCCGGACATAGGATAGTTTTCCGATATCACCGCTTTCGATCCGATCCAATACTTTTAATATAGTGGGGTTGAAACGTGTCCATAGTGCCTCCATCAGAAATAGTTTTTTTTCT
>JBDNAQ010000137.1:0-4717 GCA_039768345.1 Flavobacteriaceae bacterium | reverse complement strand
CCGGAAAGCCAGATGGTAGTGGCGCTCCTTATCAATTGTACAGACCCCGGAATACAACATCTCCTAGACGACATTATTTCAATCTGGCTTAAGGACGGTAGCCCGGTTGTCGATTAAGAGGTTGCTTCTAGAAAGAGCGTTTCGAGATTCTTATTCTTCCTGCTGAGTTGCAGGGTCTTCAATTCATTGTCATGTGCAAAATCAAATACTACCGGTCTCATGTCCTGACCAGTTGCAAAGGTGATCTCGTAAATAAAACCAGAAGTGTTCCGCACTTTTTTCACATGCGGAAGCCGCTTGAGCAGTACCTCTTCCACGCGGTAATCGAATTCTACTTCGATGATTTGATCATCATCCGTTCTAAGTTCAGACAGCGTTGAGTTGGCTACCAGTTTGCCATTGTTTATTATCAGAACCCGATCGCACATCGCCTCTACCTCTTTAAGGATATGGGTAGACAGCAATACGGTTTTTTCCTTACCGATGGTTTTTATCAGCTTTCTTATTTCAATCAGCTGATTTGGATCCAGGCCCGTCGTAGGTTCATCGAGAATAAGCACCTCCGGATCGTGCAATAAAGCAGCAGCCAGGCCTACTCGCTGCCTGTAACCTTTTGATAGTTGACCAATTTTTTTGTGGACTTCCGGACTTAAACCTGTTTCATCTACTACCTTATCAATACGTTCAAGTGGTACTCGATATAAGGAAGCGTGAAAAGATAGATATTCCCTGACGAACATCTCCAGGTAAAGCGGATTGTGTTCTGGCAGGTAACCAATGCAGCTTCTCACCTGTTTGCTTTCGGAAAGAACATTATATCCATTCACTATTGCCAGACCGCTGTCTGCGTTGCTATAGGTGGTCAGAATACGCATCATAGTAGTTTTCCCAGCGCCATTAGGCCCCAGGAATCCTACAATTTCTCCCTTATTTATAGAAAAGGATATTTCATTTAATGCCTTCTGGCTACCAAATGATTTCGTTATTTTCTCTACCTGAATAGACAATTTTTAAATTTTCTCGCTATAAAAGTAAACAATGGAGTATTGATCTTGACGATCCAGTATGAAATTTAACTGGTTTCCTGCTCCTGAAGGCAGAAATAATTCATTATTCTCAAATATCAATGGCTGTAAAAATTATTTCTTTAAGAAGTGGCCCTTATCGTAGAAAATTCAAAAAAAGAAAGCCGGTTTGAGGCATTTTTAAAATTAATAGCTACTTTAGCTCACTCAAAACAAGAACAATGACTCGTAATTATTTCTGGAATGGGTTTTATTTTTACTTCTTTTTTGCAAGAGGTACGGGACTATTCTAGATAATTACGCAAATGATATCATAATGAAGTCCCGTTTAAATCGGGACTTTTTTTTTGAAGTGATTTTTGCTAATGGGACTAAAAGTTGCCATACAGGGAATTAAAGGATCTAATCACCATCAGGTGGCTGATGAATTTTTTGGATCGAATATCGATTTGGTCGAATGTTTGTCTTTTCATGGACTCGTAGATGTGCTTTTGGAAAAGAAAGCAGATAAAGGGATCATGGCTATAGAGAATTCGATCGCAGGTTCTATACTACCCAACTACGCTTTACTTTACGAAAACAACCTTCATATTATCGGGGAACATTATCTGAATATTCACCATAACCTGATGGTGCTCAACGGCCAGCAACTTTCGGAAATTAAAGAAGTACGTTCACATCCCATGGCCTTATTACAATGCCGGGAATACCTGAAGAAGCAATCGCACATCAAGATGGTCGAGGATGTAGATACGGCAGAGACCGCAAGGCAAATTCAGGAAAAACAAATGAAAGGTATTGCAGCCATCGCCCCGAAGGCCGCTGCGGAGCTCTACGGTTTGGAGATCATCGCCCCTGATATTCAAACGATAAAAAATAACTCCACCCGCTTTATAGTGATCAAGACCAAAAACAAGTTGATTCCCAAAGAGGAAATCAATAAGGCCTCTATGCGCTTTATCACTGATCATAAAAGGGGGAGTTTAGCGACAGTTTTAAATGTGATGAGTGATTGTAATCTTAACCTGACTAAGATCCAGTCGCTTCCTGTAATTAAAACACCCTGGAAATATGCATTTTTTGTCGATGTTACTTTTGATGGATATGAGCATTTTTCCAAGTCTAAATCGTTACTCGAGATAATGACCGAAGACTTCATGGTGCTGGGAGAATATAAAAACGGACGACAATGATCGATACGGCAGACAGGTTACATACTGTAGAAGAATATTACTTCTCCAAAAAATTAAGGGAAGTAAGAGGTCTCATAGCTCAGGGCAGGCCCATCATCAATATGGGCATTGGTAGCCCGGACCTGGCACCTTCAGATGATGTTATCGCTTCCTTTCAGGACTCGATCAGAGATGTAGGAGCGCATCAGTATCAGAGTTATCAGGGGCTTCCCGAACTACGACAGACTATCGCTTCGTTTTACAAGGCAAAATTTGGAGTTGAGACCAACCCTGATGGTGAGATTTTACCGCTGATGGGTTCCAAGGAGGGAATTATGCATATCAGCATGGCTTTTCTCAACAGCGATGATGAGGTGCTGATACCGAATCCGGGTTATCCCACATATGCCGCTGTTACAAGACTGGTGGGAGGCAGACCCAAATTCTACGACCTCAGCGAGGCCAACAATTGGTTCCCGGACCTTAAAGCACTCGAACTTCAGGATTTGAGCAATGTTAAATTGATGTGGGTGAGTTATCCGCATATGCCTACAGGGGCCACAGCAAGTCTGTCTCAGCTAGAGGAATTAGTTCGTTTTGCTAAGCGGAACAAGATCTTACTGGTAAATGACAATCCCTATAGTTTTGTGCTTAGCAAAAGCCCTTTAAGCCTTTTGGCGGTTGAAGGGGCCAAATCTATTGCCCTCGAACTGAACTCCCTGAGTAAAACATTTAATATGGCCGGATGGCGTGTAGGTATGGTTCTGGGAAATCAGGCTCATATCGAAGCTATTTTGAAAGTAAAAAGCAATATGGATTCGGGTATGTTCTATGGGATCCAGAAAGGAGCGGTTGTCGCACTAAATAGTGGCAAAGAATGGTTCGAGCAGCTCGATGCCATCTACGAAACACGCCGTAGGCTCATGTACGATCTTGCAGATGGAATGGGCTGTACTTATGATACAAATGCAGTTGGGATGTTCGTATGGGCTAAGCTGCCCGATGGACTCGAATCGGAGACCTTTATAGACGAAGTATTATATCAAAAAGATATTTTTATCGCCCCGGGGACTGTTTTTGGGTCGAACGGCGAAGGCTATATCCGCTTTTCACTCTGTGTGAAGAAGGAAAAGATCATGGAAGCTATTGAAAGAATTAAGTTATGAAGGTTTACATTATTGGTATCGGTTTAATCGGGGGTTCTATGGCAACAGACATCAAGCATCTGTATCCGGAGTCAGAGATTTCCGGGATCGATGTTAGTGAAGATCATCTTCAGCAGGCTACGGCAATTGGCCTGATCGACAGACAAGGATCGATGGATGAATTGAAGGAGGCCGACCTTGTCATTGTCAGCACCCCGGTTGATGCTTTACTCGAATTGCTCCCAAAAGTCCTGGATGCGATTGGCGAAAAGACTTTGGTTATCGATGCCGGTTCTACTAAAGGCCAGGTTTGCCAGACAGTGGAAAAACATATGAACCGAAGGAATTTCATGGCATGTCATCCTATTGCCGGAACGGAATTCTCAGGTCCTTCTGCTGCTATGAAAGGCCTTTTCGAGGATAAGACCAACATAATTTGTGAGGTCGAGAAAACCGCCTTTAAACTTCAGGAAAAGGGACTGGAGATTTTTGGAAAAATAGGAATGCGGATTCGGTATATGAATCCGGTGGCGCACGACAAACACATTGCCTATGTATCGCATTTGTCGCATATCAGTTCGTTTATGTTGGGCAAAACCGTCATCGAAAAAGAAAAAAACGAGCGCGATATATTCGATATGGCGGGCAGTGGATTTGAGAGTACGGTGAGGCTCGCTAAGAGCTCTCCAGCGATGTGGACCCCAATTTTTAAACAGAACAAAAGCAATGTAATGGAGGTATTGGAAGCCTATATAGAGAATCTGCAAGCCTTCCGAACTAAACTCAAGGAAGACGATTATGATGGTATCTACAATGAAAAGGACAATACCAATAAAATCAAAGAAATATTAAAAGGTATACCCCTGAATAAAAATTAACAGAACAAAATGGAAAACTCAACAGAATTACGTTCCTGGCTCGAAGATATGGCCTTGCCTCATCCACTGGTAATCGCTGGTCCATGCAGCGCAGAAACCGAAGAGCAAGTGTTGAAAATTGCGCATGAACTCAAAGATACCGATGTGAACTATTTCCGTGCCGGTATCTGGAAACCTCGGACCCGGCCAGGTAACTTTGAAGGTGTAGGGGCCATAGGCCTGCGCTGGCTGGAAAAGGTCAAGGCAGAAACCGGACTAAAGACTGCGATCGAGGTGGCTAATAAAAACCATGTCGATCTGGCCCTCGAGCACGATATTGACCTTTTATGGATTGGGGCCCGGTCTACGGTTAGCCCTTTTATCGTTCAGGAAATAGCCGACGCCCTGGAAGGTACAGACAAAATAGTATTGGTAAAGAATCCCGTGAACCCGGACTTATCGCTCTGGCTTGGTGCGGTTGAGCGTTTGCATTCTGCCAATATTAAAAAGCTTGGTGT
>JBDNAQ010000136.1:0-3032 GCA_039768345.1 Flavobacteriaceae bacterium | reverse complement strand
TAAAGAGAAAAAACCGGAATCACAGGTCATCTTATTGACGGGCCATGCGACCGTAGATAAAGGCATCGAGGCCATGAAACTCGGCGCTATGGATTTTCTGGAAAAACCGGCCGACCTTTCACAACTGACGGAAAAAATCAAGAAGGCGCATGCCAAGAAGATGATTATTGTCGAAAAACAAATCGAAGAGAAAGTGAAAAAAATTTTGAGGACCGTAGGATGGTGAGTTTTAGAACGTCATTCCTGAACAGAACGGTCGTCAAAATTACTTGCCGAATTTTGGACTATTATGCTTGACGAAAGATGGAAGGAGGTGGCTGAGAAGGCCGACTTTTACGATCTGCGAATTTGATACCTATTCTTCGCAAGGTTCCGCAACTATTTTTTTGTCGAGGGAACAGAAAGGATAAAAGCGCCCGATCATAAAACTTCAGTGTACGATCACTTTTTTCGTAGTAGAGAACGTTAAACCACGGATTGGCTCTGCTGGCACTGGTCCTGGTGCCCATTGCTCAGGTTGGAAATCATAAGGAAGCGCTGTTATACATTATTTTTACTTGGAATCATTTTTTAGCAAGGTATTGCAAAACGCCACCATATTTATTTAGCAGTGATGATAGTGGGGGATTTTCATTATAAGCTACCTGACAGTCAAGGCCATCCTTTGCGGTAAGGCCGGTATACTCTCTAAGGAGCCTCATCTCTTTATTCGATACTTCTCTTGTCCAACCAGGGAACCCTATGACACCAACTCTTGTGTGTCTCTCTTTTTTTATTGGTAACCCAAACAAAGATGATCGTTTTTCTATTCGAATGATATCAATTGAATTACCATGAGGATTATTTAAAGAATAGCCAAAACCACCTAATAATTTATTTAACTCGTTATAGGTAATGACGTAATATCTCATGTCTATTGGACTAGTGTTTTTCTGAAAATACTGTGCAAGGAAACGTATCTCGCCGTCTTCAAATTTTGAATATGGTTTAAAAGCCTTACGATTTCTGATTTCATTAGATGCGATTATTAGTGTTATTATTTCTAGTTCTTTATGACGAGCCGTTGGTGCACGGTTAAGCTTGACGAGGTAATACAATGCCGTCAATAGTGCTGTTCTTTTGTTACAGTCACGAAAGGGGTGGTTTTTAATAAGCCCATAAAACAGTGTCGCACACTTTTCATAATCAGTTTTCCATATTGGATTTCCACAATATCCGCCTATTTGCCTGGCCGCTGCAGAAGATAATAATTCCCTATCTTTAGGGCCGATATTTGCGAGCCCTTTTTCGCCGTCACCAGTTTCTAAAAAATAGTCGACTATAGAAAAATGAATGTTAAGTATATCAGTAATACTATTCACGCAGTCGGTAAAAAGAGCAATTTCTTCTGAAAACGAATCGATCCATCTTTTATGTTCTTCAAATAACCCTTTATGTACGAATTCCATATTCCCTACTATGGTTTCCTTTTGATATGTATAACATTACTACGAAACGGACTTTCTTATTGTAGCGATCAGTTTTTCAATATCACATGGTTTTGACAGATAGTCGAATGCCCCGAATTTTATTCCTTCCTGTGCGGCCTGTTCCGACTCATGGCCGGAAAGTATGATGACTTCCATTTCCGAGTACATTTTTTTAAATATTTTTAACACTTCTAAGCCGTCCATATCCTCCATTTTCAAATCTAAAACAGACACATCAAAATCCTCTCGGCGAAGTGCCTGAATGGCTTCTGCTCCGCTGAAAGTTGTTGTGACCTCAATGTTTCGCCTGCTCAGTCTTTTAGAAAGTACCTTGACGAAGCTTTTTTCATCATCGACAAGAAGAAGTTTAATCTTTTTATTATGAAACCTATCACTTTCGCGTTTCATCAACCCCGAACCCATCCCTGTCGATGTCGGCAGGTCCTGCGCGTTTGATTTCGTAAGATTTTTCAACGGAAACCGGATTTCGAAGCGGGTCCCCGCGTCGACGGCGCTGTGTACATCAATTTCACCGCCCATTTTTTTTATAATTCCGAAACAGATGGACAAACCCAGTCCGCTTCCCTTTCCCACCGGTTTGGTGGTGAAAAATGGATCGAATATTCTATCAAGGTTGGCTTCCGGAATGCCCGGGCCGTCATCTTCCACAATGACCAAAACGTGCTCGGTCTCCAGTCGGCTGGAGATATCGATTTTGCCGCCATTTTTTTCCATGGCATAAAGCGCATTATTAATTAGATTAAGAAGAACCTGCTGGATCTCTGTCGGTGATCCATAAATTAAAGGTATATTTTTATCCAGATATGTATTCATTGAGATTTTGTTGTAGGCTGCCATATCGGTAATCGCAACGACCTCTTCAATTAACTGGTTTATCTGGATTTGCTCTATACTCGGTTCTGTTTTTCGTGCAAAACTCAATAGTTTATGGGTAATATCCTTACAGCGTTGACCCTGTGTGTGTACTTGTTTAAGAGCACGCTTAAATTCTTCCAGATTTTCTCCCTTTTGAAATTCCTCTTCTCCCAACAAATCTTCTATCCATCCCGCTTCTTGGACCATAATAGCAACAGGGTTGTTTATCTCATGCGCGATCCCGGCCGCCAACTCGCCCACGGATGCAAGTTTGCCGGTTTCGATGATCTGCCGATTCATCATCTCCTTTTCCTGTTCCGCTTCTGAAAACCGGTTGATAATTCTGTGGAAAAATATGAGTATCATCACTGCAATAAGCAGCGCGCCGATAGCGATAACTACCGCGGCAGCAATTTGAGTTCGTATCAAGTCTGCAAAAGCTTCTGCCTTTTCCTGATGGTACACAAGTATCCAATCTTCGTTTTTTAGTAGGGCCGCCACATATATGAGGTTCCCCTTCTCGGCAGTCCCTCTGAACTCGCCAACGTATGTCTTGTGATTTTTTTTCCTGGCGGCTTCTATAAAATTCTTATAAGATGTTTTATTTGGCAGCATGTCGTAATGAGGCTTTGTCTGAAATTCACCCTTCTTGTTCAGAATGAAGGCAGACCCGGTTTTGCCAATTCT
>JBDNAQ010000135.1:0-3576 GCA_039768345.1 Flavobacteriaceae bacterium | reverse complement strand
GGCAAAAGGGTGATCCTTTATCTGCGAAAGAAGCAGATAGGTGAAACCGTCCGCGATCTGGGACTGGAAGGCCAGCAACAAAAATCGGGTACACCTACTATGGGTGGCATCATCATTATTCTGTCTACCCTGGTGCCAGTGGTACTCTTTGCCCGACTTGATAATATTTACATCTTATTGCTGATCGGGACAACGATCTGGATGGGGATCATTGGATTTGTAGATGATTATATAAAGATTTTTAAGAAGAATAAGCAAGGACTGAAAGGAAGGTTTAAAGTTCTCGGACAAGTGGTTTTAGGGCTTATGGTGGGCATTACCCTTTATTTTCACCCGGATGTGACCATGAAGGAAAAGAACAAGACCATCATCACACAAAACTACACAGTCGAAAAGATTGAGGGTCAGGAGATAAAATCGACCAAGACCAATATTCCATTTTTCAAAAATAATGAACTCGATTATGCCAAATTACTGGGCTGGGCTGGCGAAGGTGCTGAAAAATATGCCTGGATACTCTTCATTCCGATTGTCATATTCATTGTGACGGCCGTATCGAATGGGGCCAATTTAACCGATGGCGTAGACGGACTAGCCGCGGGTACATCGGCCATAATTGTGCTATCCCTGGGAATTTTTGCATGGGTTTCGGGTAATATCATTTTCTCCGATTACCTCGATATCTTTTTTATACCCAGGTCTGAAGAACTAGTGGTGTTCAGTGCTGCATTTGTAGGAGCTCTTGTCGGATTCCTATGGTACAACACTTTCCCTGCTCAGGTTTTTATGGGAGATACCGGCAGCCTTACCATTGGCGGAGTAATAGCCGTGATCGCTCTGATTGTCAGGAAAGAACTCCTGATACCCCTTTTATGCGGAATATTCTTTGCCGAGTCCATTTCGGTTATGGTTCAGGTGAGCTATTTCAAATTTACCAAGCGCAGATATGGAGAAGGAAAACGGGTGTTTTTAATGGCCCCGCTTCATCATCACTATCAAAAAAAGGGGTATCACGAAAGTAAAATTGTCACCAGGTTCTGGATTATCGGGATTTTACTGGCCATTGTAACCATAGTGACTTTGAAAGTGAGGTAGATGGCGCAACTCGTAGTGCTTGGAGCAGGTGAGAGCGGTATTGGAACTGCTATACTGGGGAAAAAAGAAGGATTCGAAGTTTTTGTTTCCGATAACGGAAACATTCAGAAAAAATATAAAGACGTTCTTAAAAATCTTGAAGTTGAATGGGAAGAGGAAGGTCATTCTCAGGACCGTATACTAGAAGCCGATCTTGTGATGAAAAGTCCCGGTATCCCCGATAAAGTTCCATTGGTTGAGCTTTTGCACCGGAAGGGAATTCCGGTGATTTCGGAGATAGAGTTTGCAGCCAGATATACCAATGCTACTATCATCGGGATCACAGGTAGCAACGGCAAGACCACAACCACTATGCTTACCCACCATATGTTAAGCGAAGGAGGGTTAAAGGTGGGTATGGCAGGTAATATAGGAGATAGCTTTGCCCGGATGGTCGCTGAAAATAGCTACGATTTCTATGTTCTGGAGATCAGCAGTTTCCAATTGGATGGGATCCGTGATTTTAAACCGCATATCGCCATCCTGACAAATATTAGCCCGGACCATCTTGATCGGTACGACTACTCTTTTGAAAAGTATGTTGAATCGAAGTTTAGGATCATAGAGAATCAGGATGAAACGGATTATTTCATTTACGATGCTGAAGATGCCGTGATACAGAATAAGCTGACCGAAATACCCATCAAATCGAGCTTAATGCCATTTGCGCTCACCGGTACAGTAACGCAAGGGGCCCATATTGAAAAAGACAACATAATAATTAAATCAGAAAACAAAATAATGGACATGAATATGCAAAACGCTGCATTAGAGGGAAAACACAACTTAAAGAATACGATGGCCGCAGCTATGGTGGCCAATTTGGTTGGAATACGAAAGGAGTCCATTAGAAATAGTATACAGAACTTTCAAGGTGCTCCACACAGACTGGAAAAGGTCTTAAAAATCCAGCATGTGCAATATATCAACGATTCGAAGGCGACGAATGTCAACGCTACATTCTATGCCCTGGATAGTATGGCTACTCCGGTGGTTTGGATAGTTGGTGGAGTAGATAAAGGGAACGACTACAGGGAGCTAATGCCCCTGGTACGCGAAAAAGTGAAGGCGATTATATGCCTGGGATTAGACAATACTCCTGTAAAAGAGGCATTTGGCAATGTAGTAGATCTTATGGTTGAAACTTTTGCGATGAGCGAAGCCGTAAAAGTGGCTTATAAGATCGCCGAACGTGGCGATACAGTGTTGCTGTCGCCTGCCTGTGCCAGTTTTGACCTTTTTGATAATTACGAAGACAGGGGGGATCAATTTAAAGAAGCGATCAAGAATTTGTAGAAATGAAGAGGTTCTTTTCAAATTTCAAAGGAGATAAAGCCATTTGGGGGGTAGTAGCCCTTTTGGCCCTGTTTTCCTTTTTGCCTGTATATAGTGCAAGCAGTAATTTGGTCTATGTTGTTGGCAAGGGAACCACACTTGGTCATTTGGTGAAACACGGACTCCTTCTTTTTCTGGGCTTCGGTATTATTTATGGCATACACAGGATTCCGACACATTATTTTAAAGGCTTGTCCATTATAGCAATGCCGGTGGTGATCCTGCTCCTGATCTATACCCTGGCACAGGGGACAACTATTGAAGGAGCAAACGCAAGTCGTTGGATCCGTCTGCCTTGGGTCGGGATAACGTTCCAGACTTCCAATCTTGCAGCTGTTGTTCTGATGATCTATATCGCCCGCTATCTCACAAGGATAAGAGACCGGGAAATCACTTTTAACGAAAGTATTTTACCTCTTTGGTTACCTGTATTTTTAGTGCTAATCCTGATTTTGCCTGCCAATTTTTCGACGGCAGCAATAATTTTCTTTATGGTTCTGGTGCTCTGTTTTCTCGGTGGTTACCCATTGAAATACCTGTCTGTTATGGTAGGTACCGGACTCATTTGTCTGTTGATGTTCGTTCTGACCGCAAAAGCAATTCCCGATATTTTTCCAAACAGAGTAGACACATGGATCAGCAGGGTAGAGAGTTTCTGGGATCCTGCGGATACTGAGGCTGATTATCAGATCGAAAAAGCCAAGATCGCCATCGCAAGCGGCGGCGTAGTTGGCCAGGGGGCCGGAAAGAGCGTTATGAAGAATTTTTTACCCCAGTCCTCTTCCGATTTTATATATGCGATCATTATTGAAGAATATGGACTGGTTGGTGGATTTGCACTTATGTTTTTTTACCTGTTGTTGTTGTTCAGGATTGTCGTGGTTGCCAATAGTAACCAGTCGGTCTTTGGAAAACTCCTGGTAGTTGGAGTAGGGTTGCCTATCGTATTTCAGGCATTGATCAATATGGCGGTGGCTGTGGAGTTGTTCCCGGTAACCGGACAAACATTACCCCTGATAAGCAGCGGGGGTACATCGATCTGGACGACATGTCTGGCGATTGGAATTGTATTAAGTGCGAGTATTAAAAGAGAAGGGGAAGAACAGC
>JBDNAQ010000013.1:0-5119 GCA_039768345.1 Flavobacteriaceae bacterium | reverse complement strand
TCATCAATCCGTGCCGATAACTTGGTATTGGGCGGAGCCACACCCAATTCTATTTGCCTGGCAAGGATCTGCTCCCGGGTTTTATCCCAGCCCATATCAAATTTCCCTTTATACTTGGCGATATACTCATCGGGTGCATGGTGTGGCGAATGCATGGAACCGGAGGCCCAGAGCATCATAAAAGGCAGCTCCTTATCTAGGGATTTATGCCCAGTGATCCACTGAATAGCCCTGTCGGCGAGGTCCTCGTCCAGGTGAACGGACTTTCTATAAGGCTCAGGATGATGATCATCCCACATAACAGGGATAAACTGATGCACATCTGCTGCCATAAAATTGTACCCATGATCAAAACCTTCATCACTTGGCCATCTGTCGAAAGGCCCTACCTGGGAAACCTCATAAAGCGGAGTATGGTCCCACTTGCCTAAGGCGTAATTTACATAACCTTCTTCCTGTAGATAATTAGCTACCGACTTGGCCGAAGGAGGCACTATGGCATTATATCCTGGGAAACCCATTGCGGTCAGCGCATGGCTGCCCAGTCCAATCTTGTGTGGATTCCTGCCGGCCATCAGAGTTGCCCTGGACGGTGAGCACAAGGCAGTTGTGTGGAAATTATTATATCGAAGTCCGCCTGCAGCCAATGCGTCGATATTGGGGGTTTTGATCAGGCCTCCAAATGACTCAACCTGGGCGAATCCTACATCATCTAATAGAAATATGATGACATTGGGAGCATCAGCTGGTGGGCGCTTTTTTTTGGGCCACCATTCTTCAGATTCTTCGTAAGATTGAGAAATTTTACCTTCAAATTCCTGTCCGTATTTCTCAAAATTCTGATCGGATTCAGATTTCTTGGTTTCAGCAGTACATCCTAAAACCAGGATTCCTAAACAGAGTAAGCATAATAAAACTCTCATAGCTCAAATATTAAATGGGTTTGTATTTTAATTGTAAATAGGGGAAGTCTAAATTTACTTAAAACAATTTCTAAATGTGGAGCTTATTACGAAAATCTAAGATTTTCAATATTACAAAAGATAACTTGTATCAGTTGCCAAACCTGAACACCAACCCACCACTGAAGGCGCCAGCTATTGTAGTACTTGAAATACTGACACCGCCTGTTGCGCCTCCCGGACCTGCACCCACAAAGACACCGCCCCAGTTAACCGGAAGTAGAAGGGCGGCCTGAAGATTGAGACCTACTACTTCGCTGAACATAATATTGACCCCTCCTTTAAAATGGAAGGAAAAAACAGTTTGATTATCCAAAGAGCGGGTAAGAATATCAAAATTTTCATTTTGCGGGCTATAGATGACTATACCCAAACCTCCTCCAGCATAGGGCTGAACAACATCATCCTGAAAATATCGTATAGCACCCACCTGGAACCAGTCGGCATTGAGTTCTGCCAGGTAGGACTCCTGCGGACTTACCACCACATCACGGATGGTAAGATTCGCACTCTGGCGGATATAGGTGAGTTCGGCCATAAGATCATTAGCAGTTTCAACTCCCAAGACAACGCCAAACTGGCTACCATCATCCATTCTTATGAAATTTTGTCCATAATTTAACTTAGTACCCAGCTGGTAGCCGTAAGAAGGTGTAATTTCTATAGTCTGTGCACTGCCCGACCATACAAACAATCCTAAAACTATCAGGATGACCAGTAATTTCTTTTTCATAGCATAATAATTTTAGGATTTCTATATCTTAATACGAGATTGGAGATTAGGGGTTGGATGATGTAATTCAATCATCTTAATTACACTCTAATCTCCAATCCTCATCTCAGCTGTTACCAAGACCAGGTAGCGCCAATGCCTATACCTACATGAGAGAGACTATCCACCGGGAAAAAGTCGCTACTGTTGGTCGCGTAGTTATAGGATACATAGCCGATCAGTCCGAAACCGCTGTTGAGGAAATACTGGAGCCCGATTTCTGGGCGGGCATAGAACCCCCAGTTGCTGTCTCGAACTACAAATACATTGAAAAATGCCTCTTGTTCAGCGTAATTGGCACCAAGACCGAGACCAGCATAAGGTCTTACTGAATCCGAACTTCCGAAATAATAGTATCCGTTAACACTGAAAGGAACCTGATACACCTGTCTTACCACATCGGTAAATACGGCACTGCTGCCATCTTCGTTTTCATAGAGTTGCTGACCCACTTTTTCATCGAAGGAATTCCAGCCAAGAGATACTCCCCAGGCAAACTGGTTGGTGATAAGATGGCGGTATTCTATCCTGCCATTGGTGAAACTCGTTTTAGACAAATAATCGCTACTGGTGGGTATAGCGATCTCCCAATTAAGGATGAACATATCGCGGTCCAGCAAAGTTACGTTCCCTCCCATATTCTGGGCACTGACCCAGCTTGTGAGGAATAATGCACTGATATAGACAATTCTTTTCATAGCGTTTCTATTGTTTGGTGATATATGGGGATTGTTCAAAGGCCTGATCGATGGCGTTCAGTGCCCGGTTGAGGTTGACATCGTCGTTGGAATTTAGCGAACCGAATAGGACGGAGGTCCAGGTGGCACTGATATTGTTGTTTTCCGTTGCATTGACCAGATCTAGCAAATCGATATTCAGCGAACCTGTCTCATAGCTGTACACACCACAATAGGGATAATAATATCCATATCCCGGGCGCCAGTATCCTGGAGGCCAGTATCCTGGATATCCACCCCACCAACCGGTACAAATAGTCCCAACATTGGTGATCCGAACAATAGCCGGTATCACGGCAAGGTCTGGATTCTGATTGCGCTCTACGAATTGGAATCCTCTGGCATCGAGATTGGCTTTTATTTTGTTTACGATTTCCAGTGCTTCGGGCCCTGTGATGATCGTATCGGTAGGATCATCTGTTATCCTGGGTATGGTATCCGAAACATGATAAGTGGTGTAGGTATTAAAATCTACCTGAAGGTCGCGGTTGGTCGCTACGACCAAATCCGTTGACAGCGAACTGGTATCAGGGGCTTTGAAACAGCTGCTGAGTACAAGAGCTCCACAAAAAAGCAAAAGTAGTTTCTTCATAACATGATTTTTAAAAATTAGGGTTGATGAAAATTGTAAGGGCGATGGAATTATCCATCGCCCTATTGAATTTCGTTAGTAAGGAGATCTTAGTTGGAAATACTTTTCGCCATCAATTCGGTAACTACTTCACCAGAATATTTAGCAACAGTCTTGTGCAGATCTGATGGATTTTTTACCGAAAACCGGCCTACCCACTGCAGGTTTTCACCGTCATTATCCGAAATGTCGAACAAGACTGTTTCAAGGCTGTATTCAATACCGGTCGAGACCCTGTCCGGCTCGCGATACGTCATAGGGTACATGCCGTAGTAGCTGCCAAATCCTCCATACATACCTCCATATCCACCATAAACTGCTCCTGGTGTTACCTGGGTGTATTGGGATTTATCCAGCAAATTAGTAACCAGCACACCTGTGTAACCTGCGCTTAGTAGAGACTCAACCAATTGATCCAACTCTGCTTCAGAAAGCTCTTTTTGAAATGAATCGGTTTTGATTACCTGAATGGAGGAAACGGCACTGACTCCCTGAAGTTTTAAGTCCTGTACCAGTTGATTCTCGAGGGCAATCCTCCCAGTCATATCACCCTCGCGGTAAACTACCAGTATCTTATCGTATTTTTTCTTTTGATTACTGACACTGGTGGAATTCGTCATGTAGGTGGTCTTACACCCGGATAACACAAAAACCATCAGTAAAAACATTGGAATTAGATTTTTCATACCTTTTTTTATTGTTAGTGTAGTATTACGAATTCAACTTTATTACGATTAAATCTATGTGCGAGATTTGCTATTTAAACGAGCTCTAAAGATAATTTAAAATCATCCATAAAAAAACCCTTAACACCCAAAAAATATGGTATAACCTAAATTTTAACATAGAGATATAGTGAAGAATTAAGTTGTGCTGTAGCGATATTTTTTTTTATATTTCAACAAGATAAAACCTCTTGGTTGATTTGATAAATCAAGGATGAAGGTTTAATTTCTGCAAATATTTTAGACTATGAAGAGAATTATTTTACCCCTTTGCGTGTTGGGCTTGCTGATAAGCTGTAACAATGCAAACAAAAAGGCTGCAGAAGACATTGCTTTGATAGAGCAATATGTAGAAGCCGTAGAAAATCTGGATCACGAACTGATGGATTCCTATCTGGCCGAAGACTATTGGGGTTATGGCCCTTCCAGGAATGATAGTATAAATAAGGAAGGGGCCGTAATAAGCTGGACCAAGAATGTGGAGGAACTCTATAAAAAGATCGATTATACATCCTCGCGCAGTATGGCCGTATCAATTGCTGACGGTGAGAATCAGGGCGACTGGGTCTCTAATTGGGCCGAACTTGAGATCACCTTTAAAGAGGGAGACCGGCAGGTAAAAATCTGGTCGAATACCGTTTACAAGATCGAAAATGGCAAGATTGCACGCAGTTATACTTTTTACAACGAAGCCGATGCCCTCGAACAACTCGGATACATCTTTTTTGACCCCAGCAAACTATAATTCAAATGATGAACAAGACACATATTATAATTCTGATCGTTTTCGGACTGTCCATACCAAATATCATAACCGCACAGAATAATTCTTCTATTGGTTCGGGCCTGGGGCTGTTTATTTTCCCGGGAGAGAATCAATCCCAGGAACAACAGGATGCAGATGAGGTGTTCTGTTTTAACTGGGCGAAACAACAAACGGGTTACGACCCCATGAATCCTACTGTGGTCCAGGCTCAACAAGTGGATAAATCGGCCGATGGAAGTACCCTGAGAGGAGCTGCCGGGGGAGCTGCTGCAGGTGCTGCTATTGGAGCTATCGCAGGTGATGCCGGTGAAGGTGCCGCAATAGGTGCCATTCTGGGCGCCCTAGGCGGTGCAGGAAGAAGACAGGCGAAACTGTCCCAACAACAACAATATAACGAGGCCAATGCCGCCGCCCAGACTAGGGCCATGAAAGAGAACTTTATCAAGGGCTTTTCGGCCTGCCTTGAAGCAAAAGGATATACGATAAAATAGGCTTAAAGTGAAAGGTGAAAGGTGAAAGGTGAAAG
>JBDNAQ010000134.1:0-9338 GCA_039768345.1 Flavobacteriaceae bacterium | reverse complement strand
CGTGCTGCAAATGATAAGCTTCCCTACCTGGTAACAAAAGAAGAAGGCCGCTTTATCAGAAAGCGAAGATGGCAATTGATAGGTCAAAAATTATTCTAATACCGACTCTATGGGTTCCCCTTGTCCGGCATCTGGAAACGCCATTCCAAGCAAGATAGAAATAGTTGGGGCAATATCTGTAATATTGGTCCTTCTTGCCGTGCTTCCTTTTCTTATTCCTGATCCATAAAAAATAAGCGGGACATGTGTATCGTACTTATATGGCGAGCCATGGTCCGAACCCAGAGGGTCATGAGCCGTATTCCCAGGCTTATATACCAGCAGTATATCTCCGGATCGTTTCGGATGATACGAATTTTGTACCAGACTGGAGATTCCCTCATTATAACTCGAATTCAATAACTGAGAGGCGGTGTAGACCCTGTCGATCGGACTATATGTCAATATTTCCCTGCGGACGTCTTCCTGCACCTCTTGCAGTTCAAGCCCGAGGTTGGCAATCACTTTGTAGTTGAAAAATATCTGCTTCCCTGAGCGGTATTGAATGATATCTGCTGTTCCATATTTGTATTGCAGAAACTGTTCAAAACGCTCATCGTACTTTTCAATTCCCAGAAGTCCGGCCGGGATCTTAAGATCTTGCAGATAGGTGGAAACATGCATGGCTCCATGATCGGCAGTTAGATAAAGAGTATACCGGCCCTCCCCCACTTTCTTGTCGAGTGTCTCGAGCAGTCGTTCCAATTCCATATCCAGTCGCAGATAAGTATCTTGTATCTCTTTTGAATTAACCCCAAATCGATGACCCACTATATCCGTACTGGAATAACTGATGGCCAGAAAATCGGTATTTTGATCTTTACCCAGTCCTTCATTGGTGATGGCGGCTATGGCAAAATCTGTAGTCAGACTATTTCCGAACGGTGAAGATTTTATAAGTTCGAAACGACTATTGGCCTCCCAGATCTCATTAAGTCTGTGCGGAAAAACAGGACCGTTTTCGCCCTCAAAGGCCTCTTCATATTTATTGCTGTCGGGCCCGCTTTCAATGTACTGGCTGATCTCCTTGAGTGTATTCCAGGTCTTCTTATACGATGCTGCTTTGCCTGAGGTATTAAAATCTCTGACCCATTGAGGCAAGTCGTCCATATAATAAGAGCTGCTTATCCATTTCCCTTCGGACTGCCCATAAAACCAATAAGCTGCATTGGCGGTAAACCCACCAGGGAGCACGGCTCCCCGGTCTTTAATTGATATGGAAATAACCTTAGAGCGCATTTGAAAATGTGTTCGCAAAATGTCGGTAATGGTGGGTGCATTTAATCGGTGGGGCGACATCCGGCCGGCATCTGAGCCAGTACCCAAAGAAGAATAGCTCGAGTCTGATACGCAATATACCATCTGTTCATTCATTTTGTCATACCAGTTATTACCGATAATGCCATGCACAGAAGGTGTGCTTCCGGTATATACCGATGCATGACCCGGTGCCGTACTGGTCGCGGAATAGTTAAAATGGTTGTTCGTACAATTGAAACCTTCGCGAATAAGCCTTTGAAAACCTCCTTCACCAAAATGATTCGAAAATCGTGTCAGATAATCAAATCGCATCTGGTCTACAATAACACCAACAACCAGCCTTGGATGTGCTTCGGATTCCTGTTCATAGCGGGTCTTTTCTTTCGATTTCTTCTGGGCGGATACAGAAAAAATTCCCAATCCTAAAAACAATATACAACTGAGTAATAAAATCTTATTCATAATACCTCAATTATGGTGAGATTTCAAAAGTAATTAATTCGAGCACTTAAATTTTAATACAAGTTCAATTCAAGCCTAATATTCTTATTTTTACCGGCAGAAGTATTGTTTCGATCTATGAATTACGTTTCTTATATCGGCAGTTATGCCATTATGATCTGGGAGGTTTTTAAAAAACCCACGAAATGGCCTGTAATGCGGACTCTGATTCTTAAGGAGATAGACGAGCTTATATTTGGATCCCTGGGTATAATTATCTTTATTTCCCTTTTTATCGGAGGCGTAGTTTCTATACAAACGGCATTGAACCTGGACAATCCTTTGATCCCTTTAAGTCTTATAGGCTTTGCGACAAGGCAATCGGTGATTCTTGAATTTGCCCCGACCTTCACTTCGATAATTATGGCCGGTAAGGTGGGATCTTATATTACCTCCAGTATAGGCACCATGCGGGTAACCGAGCAGATAGATGCCCTTGAAGTCATGGGGGTGAATTCATTAAATTACCTGGTCTTCCCGAAGATCGTCGCCATGATGATATATCCTTTCGCAGTGGCCGTCGCCATGTATGTTGGTATTCTTGGTGGATGGATTGCTGCTGTTTTTGGAGGCTTTACTTCAAGTGCTGAATTCGTGGAAGGTCTGCAATTAGATTTCAAACCGTTTCATATTACCTATTCTTTCATAAAAACATTTGTGTTTGCTTTGTTACTGGCTACCATTCCCTCCTATCATGGTTATTATATGAAGGGTGGTGCACTTGATGTTGGTAAAGCTGCCACGACTTCATTTGTCTGGACAAGTGTGGCCATTATTGTAATGAATTTTATACTCACTCAATTATTACTTGGGTAATGATAGAAGTAGACAACCTTCATAAGTATTTTGGTGACACCCATGTTCTGGATGGCATTACGACTTCCTTTGAAAAAGGGAAGACCAACCTTATCATTGGTCAGAGTGGTTCGGGTAAAACGGTCTTTATGAAGTGCCTCCTGGGTTTGTTAGTTCCAGATGAAGGTATTATCAGTTATGATGGGCGCCGATTTGCCGAACTCACACTCGATGAACGCAGAAACCTCCGTCAGGAAATGGGGATGGTGTTCCAGGGTAGCGCACTTTTTGATTCCATGACAGTGGAAGGTAATGTAATGTTCCCGCTCGAAATGTTCACCAACCAATCGAGATCTGAAATGGAAGATCGGGTGAATATCGTCTTAAAACGTGTGAATCTTGTAGACGCACACAAGAAATTCCCTTCCGAGATTTCAGGAGGTATGCAAAAGCGTGTGGCTATCGCCAGGGCCATTGTGATGAACCCAAAATATCTTTTTTGTGATGAGCCCAATTCCGGACTCGATCCAAATACGGCTATAATTATAGACAACCTTATTCAGGAGATCACAAAAGAATTCGATATCATCACGGTGATCAACAGCCATGATATGAATTCAGTCATGGAAATTGGAGAAAAGATCATATTTCTGAGGAACGGAATTAAAGAATGGGAAGGCACCAATAAGGAAATCTTCAAAACCGACAATGAAGCGATCACCAATTTCGTCTATTCATCCGAACTTTATAAAAAAGTGAGGCAGGTCTATATTGCCGAAAGCGATTAATTACTATAACTTCTTATCCGAACCGTTGAGTCTTTTAATCGCAATTGAAGCCATTTACGGATATTTGCAGACTTTTCATCCATTTGTTTTTTTTGAATACCCTTTTCCCATTGTAAATCAAAAATCGGAATAGTATCTAACTTCTTAAAATCGGTACGAATGGAGTATGAAAATACCAACCCTTCCAGTTCCTCATAATTAGCTTTGGCTTCTGCACTGATCTCATCAAAGGGAATAGCCAGTTTGGAGTTTTTGCTAAGCGCTGCAATCTCCTCTTCCAGTAACCTTATCCGCTGGTCTTTGTTTTGTATTTCAGCCTTTTTGGACTCATAAAGCTCATTTACATAATTAAATTTTTGCTCTGAGTCGTCTAGTCCTCCCTGGACTATTTTAAGCTCTGTATTAGTCAGTCTTGAATACTGCCCCATTTGGGTTTCCCAGGTGGCGATTACATTGTCGGGTATTTCTTCATTGCCCACACAAACCAATTCGATTGTGGATAATCCTTCAGAGTTATAATCTATGTCGGTCAGATCGTCCAGAAAGATCCCTCTTTTTTTGAACTGATATACCCCGATGGTGCTACTGATAAATTCGTTAGCCTGGCCCATATAACGCGATTCCTGAAATACATTGTAAAAGGTAATACCTGCCGGAATCATTATCAGAATTGCCACGAGTGAAGCCAATTGACCAAAAAGTCGCCGTCGTGACGACTTGATGTATCTCACCATAGGAAGCCTTAATATTTTGAGTACCAGAAAAGTAGCCAGCGCAATAAAAATGGCGTTGATCGTAAAAAGATACATTGCCCCGGTGGCATACTCCCAATTCCGGATAGCGATACCAAAACCCACAGTACAAAGCGGTGGCATAAGAGCAGTGGCGATAGCCACACCAAAGATCACCGTAGCAACGGTTCCTCTCTTAGCCCTGGCGATCACAAGGGCCAGTCCACCAAAAAAAGCAATCAGGACATCCCTGATATCGGGTGAAGTACGGGCCAGAAGTTCAGATGAATTGTTGATAATCGGAAAAAACTCAAAAAAGAGGAAAGCGGTAAGAACGCTATAAACAACCATTATAGCCCCGTTGAGCAGGGAGCGTTTCAAGGTATCGATGTCGTTGGTGGCAAAAGATAGTCCAATCCCCAGGATCGGTCCCATGAGTGGGGAAATCAACATGGCGCCGATGACTACCGCAGTGGAATTGGCATTTAAACCAACTGAAGCGATAAAAATAGAACATACCAAAATCCAAATCGTATGTCCTTTGAAGGAAATATCTTTTATGATAGCCTCCTTGGTTGCTTCAATATCTGTCTCTTTCCGGATATTGAGCATCTCAGACAAAAAAGAGCGGAGCCGGGCCATCAGGCCCTTTAACTCCTTTTTTATCTCTTCAGGATCCTTATGCCCTTCCCCGGCAGGATCTGGCTTAGCTTGTGTAAAATTTTCCATTTCTAAATATATTGATCTCCATAAATTTCCCGTACTTGAGCCAATACATTTTTGATTTCCTGTTCTTTAGATTTGGGCATGATTAGAAGTACTTCTTCTTTATCAACAATAATATAGTCATTTAAATCTTCAACTACCACAAGTTTACCATCTCCGGTCCGGACCATGTTATTGTTGGCATTTCTACCCAGGAACCTGGCATTGACCAGGGCATTATTCTGACGGTCCTTCTCGAGCCTGTCGTACAATGAACCCCATGTACCGAGATCATTCCAATCGAAAGAAGCTGGCTGAACATAGATCTCTTCGGCTCTTTCGAGAATGGCATAGTCAATTGAAATATTGTCGGCATGGCCATAGTGTTCCTGTATAAATTCCTCTTCCTGTTCTGTATTGTAATAGTCTTCTCCGGCCTTGAAAAGCTTGTATTGGGAGGGCTGGAATTTCTTAAACGCATTGAGGATAGTACTGACACTCCACATAAAGATCCCTGCATTCCACAAGAAATTCCCTTGTTCAAGATAATTCTTAGCGGTTTGGTAAACCGGTTTTTCCTTGAACTGCTCTACCCGTTTCAGGCCATTACCTTGATCTTTATCACTGCTCTTGTCGTATTCAATATAGCCGTAACCGGTATTGGGGAAGGTAGGAATAACACCCATGGTACAAATAGCCTCGCCTTCTTCACATCTTTCAAAACATTGGTTGACATCATTTGCGAATAGTTCCTCTGCTTCAATCCAATGATCGCTGGGTGCAACTATCATCACCGCCTCCGGGTCCATCTTATGGATCTTCATCGCCGCATAAAGTATACAGGGTGCTGTATTTCTCATGGCGGGTTCAGTGACCACCTGCGACTCATCGATCGCGGGTAATTGTTCTTTAACCATGTCGCTATACTTCTCATTGGTAAGGACCAGTATATTTTTCTCAGGAATAAATGTAGTTAGCCTGTCGAAGGTTCTCTGCAGCAGCGTTTGGCCTGTTCCCAGCATATCGTGAAACTGCTTGGGAAATTCAGTAGTACTGACAGGCCAAAATCTAGACCCCACACCCCCTGCCATAATTACGGCATAGTGATTTTTCTTCATAATCATAAGTCTTTTATTCGTTCTACTTCAGCATTAGGCTGAAACAAGTATAGTCTTCCGGTAGAAATTTCCACGCATTCGATCCGTTTTACCCTCTTATCCCCTCTTTTGAATCTCCTTCCATTGTACATCTTAAAAACACCACCCTGTGGTATTTCCATCACAGGCACCGCGTCCGATGGCGGATCATAACCTCTAAACGCCAATGCCAGTCTCGAATCTGTTGTGCTGCTTGCTTTTGGATTTTTCAGGTGATGTGCCAGCAAGGGTAGTAGCTCAGCGGGAAAAATATCTGGTTTTAGAAACGGTAGCATCAGATGCTGAAATGTGGTTTTCCACTCTTTACCATGGGGCTTAATACGCCGTCCATACTTACTAAAAGCCATTAAATGGGCTATTTCATGTATGCATGTCATCAAAAACCGGTAAGGATTTTTCGTCGCATTAAGCGTTATCAGATGTCGGCCATTGCTCAATTTCCTATAATCCCCATGTCTGGTGGTTCTTATATTTACAACTTTTACCTCTACTTCCAAAAAGGCGAGAAGTTCTTCACACAAAGGGACGGCAGCCTTTGGCAAATAAGATTCCAAGCGTCGATCCATGCCGACAAAAATAGGGTTTAATACGGATTGGCGTTACATGATTTACTAAATTCACCTGAGAAAATCAAAGGTTATATTTTTTGCAAAATGGTTGTAAAAAAGTTCGGAAACGGATTTACCCTGGCAGCACAAATATCAGCGAACAGACTATTCAGGGAGTCGAATTAGAAACCTGAAGTACTTTTCCGTTATAATACCTATTCCCTTCCTGGGCGAATCTTTTGATATATCGGGCCATTTCCAATGCCGTTATCGGTGCCTTAAAACCTGGAAAAGCCTCTTCCAGCATTTCGGTCTGGACCGCACCCAGGGCCAGGGCATTAAATGAAGGACCCGATTCTTTAAATTCCTCAGCCAGTAATTCTGAAAGCGTAATCAGTGCTCCTTTACTGGAACTATATGCTGACAATCCGGGAAATTTAGCGCTGCCCTGAATACCTCCCATCGAACTGATGTTGACCACATGACCACTTTTACCCATATAAGGGACAATGGTTTGAATAAGTCCAACCACGCCAAAAACATTTACCTGGTAAACATCGATGAAATCTTTGATGGATGTCTCCATAAATGGTTTGTTGACCAGACTGCCGGCATTGTTGACCAGTATATCAACAGATTCCCATTGGTTACTGAGAAATGTTTTCAATTCGGGCAGATCTTTAGTCTTTTGTATATCGAAGGGTAGGGCCGTGATACGCTCGTTTCTCAGGGAACGCATCGGTTCAGGGTTACGTGATAATGCCAAAACAGCATTTCCCTCTTCTGCAAAGAGTTGCGCCAACTCATATCCAATTCCCCGGCTACAACCGGTTATGATCACATTTGCCACTAGTAATATTTTATTTCTTGTTCCAAAGTATTCGAAAGACCTTCTATAACGGGGATCATTTTATTCACCACTCTGGCCATATGATTAAAGTCGAGTCGAAATACTTCATCCCCCACCTTGTGATAATAATCGTAATTGGTAAAATCAAAAGTGCAGAATGTTTGAGACGGGACTCCAAAAGCCTGATGAAAAGGATAGTTATCCGATCTTTGAAATAACTGATATTCCTTTGCCTGTGGCAGGAAACCTATCAGGTTCTCACCGCTATATTCATTACAGAGATCCGCCAGGTTAGAGCGCTGATATCCCGTAAGATATAGGAGAAAGTCTGATTGTACCATCGGTACACCGGTCATCTCAAAATTAAGCATTGCCACTATATTTATACCTTGTTGTTTCAGGCGTTCTGACAGATGTGTCGAACCGAGCAATCCTTTCTCCTCGGCACTGAACAGCACAAATAGCAGACTTCGCTTATTGTTCTTTTGAATCCCGAAGTAACGTGCAAGTTCAAGCACTGTTGCCGTTCCAGAGGCGTTGTCGTTTGCTCCATTGGCAATGCTGTCTGTCGCTCCCTTTCCAATAATACCCACATGGTCGTAATGTGCTCCAACTAATATATATTCATCGGCCAGCATTTCATCTTTACCCGGGACTAATCCAATAATGTTGTAAGAAGGCAGCTTATAATTAAGCAGTGTATCGCGATAGGTACTAAAAAAACGCTCCAACCCGTTTTTTTCGAAGCTGTTTTCAATGTAGTTTGCCGCAGTTTCTATTCCCTTGGATCCTGAATCCCGTCCTTCCAATTCGTCTGATGCCAAAAAGGTCAGTATCTCCCGTAATCTTAATGAATCGGTAAATACTTCAGTCGGCGAGGCGGATACTTCATTTTCACTTTGCTCTTCTTTCAGATCATATCCTCCCGTTTCCATCGCGGCCTTAAGACCGTCGGGTCTTTTATTTGAGATTTGCTTTTCGGACTCCACTGTTGAAGTAGTGGTGCCACATGCGGCAAACAGGAATAGACTTATCAGAAATAAAAATACTCTCATAAGGATAGGTAAAAGATAAGAAAGCATCCAAAATATTGGATTAAAGGATTTGGATCAGCTTTTAGGTTTAAGATCATCCGGTTAACACCTAAGCGAGCATTGTCACAGGATTCTCCAGATAAGCCCTTAAGGTTTGCAGGAACTGCGCACCCGTGGCTCCGTCTACCGTCCGATGATCGCAGGCCAAACTCAGTTTCATGGTATGACCAATAACGATCTGCCCTTCTTTAACAACCGGTTGTTCGACTATCGCTCCCACGGAAAGAATTGCAGAATTCGGTTGATTGATAATAGAGGTAAACTCCAGAATACCGAACATACCAAGATTTGAAACGGTGAACGTACTGCCCTCCATTTCCGCCGGGGTAAGTTTTTTATTCCGTGCCCTTCCCGCCAGGTCCTTCACACTTGCTCCAATCTGGCTAAGACTCAATTGGTCTGTAAATTTCAAAACCGGGACTACCAGCCCATCATCTACCGCAACCGCCACACCAACATGAATATGATGGTTATAGATAGTAGTATCCCCATTCCAACTTGTATTGATCTGCGGATGTTTTTTCAGTGCCATTGCACAAGCCTTCACGATCATATCGTTAAACGAGACTTTTGTATCGGGCAGGTCGTTAATCCTACCTCTTGAAATCATGGCTTGCGACATATCAACTTCAATCATCAGGTAGTAGTGCGGGGCGGTAAATTTTGATTCACCTAAACGCTTGGCAATAACCTTCCGCATTTGAGAATTCTTACGTTCTTCAGTGCTTTCCTCACCCACCGCCACATGAATTACCGGCATAGTGGCACTATCAGTTTTAGCTTCTGCGGCTTTGCTGGCGGCAACCTGGGTTGCAGGGGCGCCTTTGTAATTCTCAATATCGCGTTTTACAATCCTGCCATGATCTCCGG
>JBDNAQ010000133.1:0-3999 GCA_039768345.1 Flavobacteriaceae bacterium | reverse complement strand
AATCGTGTAAATAAGGGTGATTAATAGTAAAAACTTCTTCATCAATAGCAAAGCTGACTCAAAACTACTAAGAAATAATAAATTTCGGCCCTGGCCTATTTTTTAATAGTCTGTTAACTAATAGAATCCTTTTTTCTGCTTCCTTTTCGGGCGTCCCGAATTCTTAGACTTTGGTCTGCTTCTTTTTTTAGAAGCGGGAGCATCGTAGTTTCGTTTTCTCCCCGTTTTTCCCTTAGATCTGCGTCCAGACTTCGGAGCATTGGATATCTCTACTTTTACGGTGCGACCCTCGTACTGAAATGAAGCAAGAGATTCTACCACCAGTCCACTGAGAGCTGCGTCGGTATTGAAAAAAGAAAAACTGCCTTTTACATCCATTTTGTAGATGTCGTCCCTTTCCAGGTTGAGCTTCTTTTTCAGAAAGTCTTTTAGGGATTTCCAATCGAATCCGTCACGTTCTCCCAAATTGATAAAAAATCTTACGGAATCTCCATTGCTACTAAAATCGGTGCTACCCGATTTTACAGAGCCGGAACTTAGTTCGCGCTTTTTTTGATAATAGGAGTAATAGCGACTGAATTCGACGGTGAAGATCTTCTTGATCAGGTCATTTCTGTCTATTCCTTCCAATACGTCTGCGATGGCCGGAAGGAAACCTGTGATCGATTCATCGATCTCGGTATTCTTTATCTTGTTCGCCAGGTGGTATAATTGGATCTCGCAGATCTCCAGGCCACTCGGAATAGGCTTCTCCTCAAATTTTTGGTTGATCTTTTTTTCTATTCGTTTGATCTTACCATGCTCGCTGCGGGTAATGATAACCATTGAAACACCAGACTTTCCGGCACGGCCCGTTCGTCCGCTTCGATGGGTATAGGTTTCTATTTCGTCTGGGAGCTGGTAGTTGATCACGTGGGTAATGTCGTCTACATCTATACCTCTGGCTGCTACATCGGTGGCTACCAGGAGCTGAATCTGATTTTTTCTGAAAGAACCCATCACCAGATCACGTTGATTCTGACTGAGATCGCCGTGAAGTGCTCCGGCATTATATCCATCTTCGATCAACTTTTCTGCGACTCTTTGGGTATCCCTTTTGGTGCGGCAAAATACTACTGAAAATATTCCGGGATTGGAATCTGCCAGTCTTTTCAATGCCTCGTATCGATCTCTCCCCCCGACCACGTAATATTCATGACGGACAGTATCGATGCCGGTATTTCTTGCACCAACCGTGATCTGTGCCGGATTCTTCATGAACTTTTTGGCGATAACCTCTACTTCTCTTGGCATGGTCGCCGAAAACAGCCAGGTGAGTTTATGGTCTGGAGTATAAGACAGGATATTCATGATATCATCATAAAAACCCATGTTTAGCATTTCGTCGGCTTCGTCGAGGATACAGTATTCAATTTTGGAGATGTCGAGTAGTCTTCGCTCGATCATATCTTTTAGTCTGCCTGGTGTTGCTACGGCGATCTGCGCTCCTGCACGTATACTTTTAGCCTGTTCGGTAATGCTGGCACCACCATAAACCGAGACTATTTTTAATCCTTTTACATATTTGGCATATAATCTCAGCTCGTTGCTGATCTGCAGGCACAACTCACGTGTAGGTGTAAGAATTAAACCCTGAACCGTTCTCGACTTAGCATCTATACTTTGTAAAAGTGGAAATCCGAAGGCCGCGGTCTTCCCGGTTCCTGTCTGAGCAAGGGCAACCAGGTCGGTGGTTTTGGTAAGGAGTAATGGAATGGCCTTTTGCTGTATCTCTGAAGGTTCCTTAAACCCCAGGTCGGTAATGGCCTGCAATAGGGTTGGTTCCAACCCTAATTCTTGAAATGAATTCATCTATTTATTTCCTGATCGCTATTTGAGGCGTTGCACAGAGCGAGTGAGAGTTTTAGTGGATACTCATCGCAACACATGTAAATGAAGCGTAATTTTAAGCGGCAAAGATAGGTTAATTATTTTTGGCTGATGCCCCATAAGTTCCTGTTGACCTGCACTTACGGTAGAGCAGACTCATATTTTCGCGGCATCCTGGAGGTGTGCTTTAAGTTTTTCCAGCGCATGGCCGCGATGACTGATCTGGTTTTTCAATAAGGTACTCATCTCAGCGAAGGTTTCACTGTACCCTTCGGGCCTGAATACAGGGTCGTATCCAAATCCGCCGCTACCTTTACGCTCGTGTTCAATATATCCCTTTACTTCTCCTTCGAATAAATAGAGTTTATCGTTTGTGATCAGGGCGATAACCGTCACAAACCGGGCTTTTCTGTTATCTATGCCTTTTAACTCCGACAGTAATTTGTCAATATTGTCCTCAGAATTTTTCTGCTCGCCGGCGTATCGGGCAGAAAGAACTCCTGGCGCGCCCTTAAGGGCCTCTACAAGAAGTCCCGTGTCGTCGGCAAAACATGGATATCCAAAATGCTCCATTACATATTCAGCTTTCAATCGGGCATTACCCTCCAGGGTAGGGGCAGTTTCCGGGATGTCGCTTAGACAACCTATGTCATCAAGAGAAAGAAGTTCGAATTTCCCGGGCAGCAACAAACGTACTTCTTTAAGCTTATTTGGATTATGCGTGGCGAATACCAACTTCATACGGCTGTTAAATTATAGCGGAAAACCAAAAGTGGCGGTAAAAATACTAATTTTAAAAACCCTTATTTCCATTCAATGGCTTTGAAAATACCACCTTTTCTGGTTTACCTGATCTTTGGAGGATTGATGTACCTGCTTTCTATGTTCTTACCTGTGGGCTATTTCGATTTTTTTGGGCGTTTTATACTGATTAAGATATTGATTGTACTGGGGATGGTGATCTGCATTACGGCCATTGTTCAGTTTTTCCGGAATAAAACCACTATGGACCCGTCTGACCCCTCAAAAACTACGGTATTAGTAACCAGAGGGATCTATAATTATACGCGAAACCCTATGTATTTTAGTATGTTGCTTTTCTTGCTCGCCTGGGGACTTTGGCTGGGGAATGCTTTTAACACCATATTAGCCGCAGGTTTTGTGGCCTATATGAACCGGTTTCAAATCATACCCGAGGAAACGGCGCTTAAAATGAGGTTTGGAAAAGCCTATGTTCAGTATTTGGCAATGGTGAGAAGATGGTTTTAATTTTTATAAGGTATTACAATAATATATCTAAATATTAGTTAATTAGATTATAATGTAATATATTAGCATAATAGCTTATTAATATGATTGCTATACTAACAGCAGATATCGTTAATTCTGCCCTTCATGAAACGTCTGTATGGATGCGCATACTAAAGGAAACCTTGTCCGGATGGGGCGATACGCCAAAGGACTGGGAGATTTACAGGGGCGATGAATTTCAACTGCGATGTACTCCGGACCGGGCCTTGGAAATCGCTATTGAACTTAAAGCGAGGCTAAAGGCGGCTAAAGATCTGGATCTTCGTATTGCTATAGGTCTGGGCGAGGAGGAGTTCAGAGCCAATGGGATTAGTGAGTCTAACGGCACAGCTTATCAAAGGTCCGGGCGGATGCTCGATAAGCTTAAAAGTCAGAAGAAGAACATGGGTATAGACACCGGAGATTCGGATCGTAATCGAATTTTAAATCTTATGCTCGATCTCGCCTCTGATTTTATGGACAATTGGACGCCCGTTTCGGCCGAAATGGTGGCCCTTTCACTGGCCTCCCCGGATAGGAAGCAGTCTGAAATGGCCGATGAGTTAAAGATCAGACAATCAGCGGTAAGTCAGCGCAGGAAGCGAGCCCGATACCCACTGGTGGAACAAATATTAGAATTCTATACCCAAATTATAAAGGAACTGTAAACATGCTCATTTTTACCAAATTACTACTGGCTCACCTCATTGGTGATTTTGTTTTTCAGCCGACGCGCTGGTTGATCCATAAGGAGGCGAACAAAGCCAGATCGGGTTTTCTCTATGCCCATATCGCCATTCATTTTGTATTGATAATGTTGCTGCTATGGGACCTTTCTTT
>JBDNAQ010000132.1:0-4040 GCA_039768345.1 Flavobacteriaceae bacterium | reverse complement strand
CCAGATTTCGAGCCAAATTCTTGCTACATATCAAATTTATAGGTCAGTCCCGCCAGCACTTGAAATCCCTGGATACGGAAATTAGCCCAACGTTCATATTGATTATTCGCCAGGTTATTCCCCCTGACAAACAGGGATAATTGTTTGTTCATCTTATAGCCGAGCTGAAGATTCGCATCGAAATAACTATCTAAGGACAAAAGCGTGGCCGGAAAATCGACCGGATCTGTATTTTCAAGCGCCACCGAAGAGAAATCCTCCCGCTCTCCTACGTAAAAAAGGTTAGCCCCAAGCGACCACTGATCGTTTATTTGATAGTCGAGATATAAAGACCCTTTAATTTCCGGTAAGTTCCAGGCAGGGTTATCGGTTTCGGTATTGTAGTCATTAAATTCACCATTGATCCGCATCGAAAAATTGCGATTCACATCTATATTCAATTCAGCAAAAAAGCCGAGGGTTCTGATATCATCGTAAAACACCTGGAAAGAATTTCCAAAATTATAGCCTTTTTCGTCTGTCCTGAAGGTATTGACTGGGTTTAAAATAAAAAGCGGCCTCCTGTTTTCCGCCGAATAGTTCGCTCTAAGATTATAACTGAGAAAGGGTAATAGTTGCCCTCGAAGACCGAAGAAAGCATTGTATTGCTCGTCTGTAGGCTCAATGGACAGTGTAGGCGAAACATAGGGATTGGCCCCGACAAAGTCGTAATATGAATTCTGGTTTAACCCCCCTTCGATACCACCATAGGCAATAGCATATTCTTCACTTAGACGATACGATGCACTTACAGAGGGGTAGATGTAGAAATTGCTGTCGCTGTTCTGAGTTTCCAGGCCATAAACCAGATGAGCGCCCAGACTTAAAACCCAGTCTTCCCTGAGTATCTCCACGCTAGGAGAAAGGCCAAATTGCAACTGACCATAATCTATCATCGGGCTATTCACGGTATTGTTGAGCGAAGCATTTACAAAACTACCTCCAACATAGTCGAACTTTACATCTACATCGAGTACTGCATCGGTTAAAGGCACCTCGATATTAGACGTTAAGACAAATCTGTTCTCAGCTGATTCCACTGCATCCCAAAAACGGCGATAAAGCAATTCCGCATTTTTAAATACACCATCTTCCAAAATTATCCCCCCAGACACCTGAGCCTTAAAATAGTTTTGTTTTTCATCTATACCGGCAATGGTGGCTTCATCAAAAATCCCTTCCGGGAGTCCGTACCAATTGTATAACTTATGTTGCAACCCCAGTTTGGTATACCATTCCCAGTCTCTCTCCTTTTGCAAATAGGAACCGTTCAAATCGGTATCGTAAAAATCGGCATTAAGTGGGGTGTTATCGATATTTCCTCTCGAAGAGAGGTGGTTTAAGGCCAGATTGAAACGTTTGTCGCCTCTGTCGAAATCCCTGCTAGTATGAAAATCCAATAAGGCATTGCTGAAATTGCCCAGTGCAGCTCTTACGGAGCTGTTAAAGAGAACTTCGGGTGATGCTTTTTGCACCGGAGTGGCCTTTCCTTTTTCCGGACTGAAAGTAGACGCCACAGGGACCGAAAAAATACTATACTCAATCTCCTTTTTCTGTTGCACGACCGAGTCGTTGACCACAGGTACAGAATTGATCTTAAACGCATCTGATACTGCCGGAGTATAGGATTTAACAACCGTCACCGTTTCGGTTCCGATATTTTCATCCTCCTGAGCGATTATATTACTCAATAGAAACAGGCATCCGATTACTGCAAACAAGTATTTTTTCATCTTCAGTTCCTATTAATTTTGATCCGGTTGAACATCTGAGTTGCGCTGTGCCTCCTTCGATCTAATTTTATTGAGCTCCATCTCGGCCGTTTTGATGATATCAGGGAAATCTGTAAAATTCGAGATCACGCTCTCCAGTATATAAGTAGCCTGGAATGCGTCGTCCAGTTCATAAAAATTCTTCGCCATCAGTATCAGACCTTTGGCTCCCCATTCTTTATAAGCCGCATAATCTTTTACAAGTTTTTGGACAGATTTGTTTGAATCTTCAAAGGCAGCATCTTTGTGCTTAAAATAAGCTTCATAGTATAAGGCCTCTGCAGCCAGACTGCCTTGTGCGATCTTGAGCACCTCACTATAAGCTATTTCCGCCTTGTTTTCATCGCCTGTACGAATCGCCGATCTGGCGATCATCAGTTGAGCATCGCTTTTAATCCTGTCATCAATATTCGAGGTTGCAAGTACCTTTTCGGCATATACGATGGTTTGCCGATCATCATTTTTTTGATAATAGGCCTTCATCAGATTAGACCTGGCAAAAGTTGTATTCTGCTGTATCTCGGCCATTTCCTCCAGGCGCAGGAGGTAAGAGAAAGCTTCGTCGTATCGATCTGCAGATACATAGATTTCACAAATACGAGTCAGGGCCTGTTCCGAGTATTGGTTATTACCACGTTCAGACACATTTTTAAAATAGGTAAGTGCCTGTTCTTTTTCTCCTTTGGCAAAAAGTATCTGGGCGAGTCGGAAATTAGCTTCCAGGGCATGGATACCGCTAGGAAACTCCCTGATGTAATTTTGAAATCCTTTCAGCGCCGCAGCCGTATTGCCCTGCTGATATTTTTTATCGGCCGATTCGTAACTGGCCTGGTCGAGCTCGGCGTTGCTCACTTCAACGAAGTCCAGATTTTTAACCCAATTTGCATATTCATCTACCCGGCCAAGATCAACATAGATAAGCTTGGCAGTCTGTACGGCCTGTATAGCCTCCGGGCTGTCCGGAAAATCGCGAACTACGGTCTTCAACTTCGATAAGGCCTCCTCATTACGATTGGCATTGTAGTGTACCAATCCCTGTCTCATTAAAGCCTGGGGTACAAATTTGCTCTTTGTATGGGTAGCGATGAGCCTGTCGAAAGTCATCAATCCATTATTTTCCTCTTCGGACCTCACATAGGTATTTCCAAGTTCAAATAGAGCGTCGTCTTGAAGCTTTGAATTCGGATATCGCGACACAAATGATTTAAGTTCCTCAATTTTCGCTCTGGTGTTTCCGATAAAACCCTGCGACATGGCCATCTGAAAAGAGGCATAATCCCTTTTTGCTCCGTTATTCTCAACAACACGTTTATAGGAATCTATCGCAGACTGATAACGGCCCGTTACAAAATAACAGTCGCCCAATCGCATACTGGCATCGTTCTTATTTTCTGCAGGGACCGAGGAGCCGCCATAGGCCTTAAAATTTTCGGCCGCTTTGCCATAATCTTTTAACTTAAAATAGGTGTAGCCCAGATTATAGGCTAAATCGGTAAATTCAGCTGTACTCCGCGCTATCGGTATTTGTTCAAATGATCGAAAATCGCTTAATGCATCTTCGAAACGGTTCAGGCGGTATAGTGCATCGGCCTTCCAATACAAGGCCCTGGCCTTGTAAATCTGATCTTCTGCAGAGGCCAGCGACTTTTCCAAAATTGTGATCGAAGCTGCAAAGTCGTTATCGACAAATAGTTCCAATCCCCTGTAGAAAGCTACTTTTTGGAAGGTGGTCTTGCTGGCATAGTCTCTGTTATCCTCAAGTAATTCTAGTGCTCCTTTAAAATTTTTAGAGGTGATATACGAATCTACAAGCAACTCCTGGATCTCCTGTTGATATTGGTCGCCGGGATATCGTTCCAGATAAGACTTTAGCACCTGGGGAACCGGTTCATAGGCATTTCCGATCTCATAACTCAACCGGGCGTAATTCAAGGCGGCATCTTGAGTGATCTCTTCAGAAAACTCCATTTGCGAAGCATTTCTGAAAGCGTTCAGTGCCTCTTGCTTTTTATCGAGTTTCAAATAACACTCGGCAAGATGGTAGTAGGCATTTTGGGAAACACTGTTGGTCCCGCCGATGATCTTATTAAATTGCTGAATCGCATTGGCATAATCCCCTTGTTTATAATAGCAATACCCCAGTAAATAATAATCTGTATTGCTCCATTTGCCCCGCTTGCCTTTATAGGCCTCGAGATAAGGAATGGCCTCGGCGTAACGGGCCAGGTT
>JBDNAQ010000131.1:0-14110 GCA_039768345.1 Flavobacteriaceae bacterium | reverse complement strand
TGGAGACCTGGCCCGACGCCGACAATATTCCCATAGCCAAAGGCAGGTCGTAGGCAGAACCTTCCTTGCGCAAGTCTGCCGGGGCCATATTTATAGTAATCTTTTTTCCTGGAATTCTGAACCCATTATTTTTCAGGGCCGCAGCAATCCTGTAATTACTCTCTTTAATAGCATTGTCTGGCAACCCCACCAGATGATATCCGATTCCCCTGTCAATATTGACTTCTATTATTATTGAAGTTGCCTCTATGCCAAATACTGCACCGCCGTATACCTTGGATAACATAGCATAAAAATCTATGCTAAGATAAAAAAGAAATTTCTTATGTAGAATATATTCTATATATGATTTTATTCTATAAGACTTATGTATCTAAGCAAGAATAAATTAAGATATGGTCTGATCAATAATTCTTGATTTTGGCCTAATTTATGAAGTAGCATTAATTGCTCAATAGATTTAAAAGCCCTTTAACCAAGAGTGTGCACTAATAAAATAAATAGTTAAATTTGGAATCATGCATAAATCAAAACCACTATTTACCCTTTTAATAATTTTTGCTTGCTATATAAGCGAAGCGCAATCGATAAGGTATCAGATTTATGAAGAAACCAGAGGATGGCATCCATGGGTAAAAGAGAATACTATAGTTGGGGAAAGGAGCAAAAGGATTGAGGCGATAAAAATCTTACCTTTCGATTTTCCTCCAGGCGCCTCAATTCAATATAGAGTTCATTTGAAAACCGATGGGTGGCAGTCCTGGGTCAACGCAGGGGAAACAGCAGGTACCGAAGAAGAAGATCGTAGAATAGAGGGGATAGAAATTAAGCTGACAAATTTTCCTGGTCAATCGGTTTGCTATTGGACCTGGACAGGATATAGGGAGGGCACTACCAGAGATATTCCTAGAAAATATGAAGCCTGTGATGGTCAGTTGGCGGGAACAACCCAAAGGAAAAAACCAATTGAACAAATCAGAATTTGGCTTACACCCTGAACAAGTGTAGAATGATATGTATTCCTCAGTTCATTAATTACGCCAGGCCAGCGGATAGTATTTACACTTCTTCTTGGAAGATAAAACCTTTGTAAGCATTGCAGATCAATCGTGGTATGATTAACTACCAAAATGATGGACAGATCATAAGAAAAGTAAAAATATATAGATTTTAATCTACGGTAAACTCTTTTCTAAGCGAAACAGGTTCCCCTTCAGAACTGAACCCTTTTAATTGTACTTCATATCTTCCTCTGACATCTGAGGTTGAAAACTCTATGTTTAAAGAGTTCTCCTTGAGTTCGATTTTTGGTGACCAATAGAGCTGATATCTGAAATCCGGTATTCTGGATGCATCCGATTGCTGCGTATTATAATTCGTAAAGTAATAATGTCGGGCAGGTTCGGGCCTATTGATTTCTCTTCTCAACAGATGCTCCCGGTACAGTGATTCATAGAATTCGCCGGATTTAGTTTCAAGAGAAAGAAGTCCCTGAAAAATCTGTGAACCCACCAAATAGCGGCCTCTGGAAAGTGAAACCGACCTCACCTCTTTAGAATTATAGTTCACTATGTCTTTGTGATCTTGGATAAAGAGGCCGTCCATGAAAACCATAGGCGATAATCCTCCGGCGTCCAGATACCCATCTAAGGGACGAACACCGAATGAAGGGTCATCTTCCCTGTTTTCATCGATCCATACATTGTCCACGATTTCCACCATGGTTTCCCTCAATGTATTGAAACGGGTATAGTCATCCAGGAAAAACCGCTGCAGATAGTCACGATAAAACGGGATATCTTCCACGGCATTAACAATAGTATCGGATTTGACAATAGCATAGGCATTTTCGATCTGGTTATTAATACTACGTTCCAGTATCGCAGCCTCGAGATCGCTCGAAATAGTGAAATCGTCAAAATTAGCAGGACTATAGTCGGGGCCGGGGGGTGGGTCGAATTTTAATTCGTACAAAGTTCTATCCTGGTCTAAGACTTGAAATACTGCTTTAGTAGTACTTACGGGTGTATCCAGATTAAAATAAAACCTCCCGTCAGAATTGGTTTTAGCTATCTCAAATATGAAGGGGTCGCCAGGTAAAGATAGCACCACCTCAACCCCTGCTACCGGATTACTATCGTCCTTTCTCACCACCTGCCCTGAGAATAACTCGCCCCGTATTTCGGGTATAATTTTGGTGTTGCTTCTGTTGAGCGTCCAGGCGGCGCCATAATATTTCAATACTTCGATGGATGTCTCCGGTGCTCTTGGGAATCTGTCGTCTACTTTGTGCACTGTAATGGAGTAATTTCCACCTGTTGCAGTATATTTAAGAGGTTCAAGCTGAACAATAACCGGTGAACGTGTATCGTAGGACGATCCATCAAGCTTCATCGATAAGATTTGATCTCCTATGGGCGTATACGGAATCATTTCAGGCTTGGGTAATACCGGTTTTATAACAGTACTGTCGGGATTAAGACTATCTGACACCGACTTCTCCAGAAATGATTCTGAGGTCGCTTTATAAGGATTAATGATCAGCAAATCCGATTCAAAATACTGCTTTTCGGCCCTGCTCAGCATCCAATTCGTATATGCCAGTAACTTATAACTCCCGGTAGGAAGTTCTGCCGGAATCGAAAAATCTCCTATACCTGTACCTGCCTCCAGCCTTATTTTATGGTTAAAAACCGCTTCATTTTGATTGTTCAATAATTGTACATAGGCAATTTTACTGAGATTGCTCAGCTTTCTGTTTTTGAGATCGAAGCAGTATAACTTATAGTAAAGTCTTTCCCCGGCGAATAGGAGTGTGCTGTTCTGATGGAGGTAGATACCTTCCTGAGGGATAATTCCAAATCCCTGAGGCCCCATCGCATTAGCCTGGCCGAACACTGGCATCGAACAAGATGCAGTCCATAAAATTGTCCCCAGGATTATATACTTGAATCTATCAAACATTCTTATAACATTATTCTTCTGTCCAAAATTCAGGCACCTCGCTATTTCCAATCTCGGTGCAGTCCCCACAAACCCGTGGAACGACCAGATAAGGACCTTCCCTTGGTCCGGGTGTTCCATTGTCATCAAGATAACGTATGGTATTAGCCCGGACGATATTCACCAATACGCAACCGCCTTCATTAGCCAGTACAGGAGCCGAGGTCATGCAAGGATTTACATAAGGAGGTAATGGTTCTCCAGGATAAAAATCCTCATAGTTAAAAAATAATCTTTTTTCATCAACAGTAGCAACCTCAAAAAAGCCCAGGACTTTTTCATTCTCATCCGTAGTAGAGCTTACATTTCCGTTAAGAAATCCAGGCTGTGTACTCGAGAACAAACTTTCGATACTCGAAAACTGATTTAAGGTTTCATAAAAAGTATAACTCTGATCGGATTGTATCAGTTGACGTACCAGTATACTATAGCGATGTGAGATGATATAATCCTGGTTGCTTATGAACCGTATCAGAAACCTACTCACTCTGTCTTCATCCAGATCATTGGTCTGGAATTGAATAATATCCGTAGAACTATCCGTTCGGTAACATGTTTGTTGTTCCGTTTCTCTCGGAACCACTTTCACGGCACATCCTCCTAAATCCTCATCGGGTACCAGATCATTAGGCGTCCAGCTTGGGGCGATAATCCTAAAAGTCTCTTCGTAGGTATAGCGGTAATTGTTTGAGGTTCCGGTGGGGTCAAAACTGTCGGCATAGATGGCGATCCCGTCTACCCCGTTACTGTCGACAATTCTTTCGGCATAAATGCTATCTAAGCCTGTAGAAGGTGGTAATTCCAAAGCAGAGGTACTATAGGTACGGCCATCATCGGTCGTAATATTCAAGGTATAATTTCTGCCTTCATTGGCGCTGAATTCTGCTGTAGATCGATAAACACCAGCCTGACTCTCCACAAAGTTGAATCGACTACCCTGATCGTCTGTCACCTGAACTGTAGCGTTGGTCTCTGCTTCAGGGCCATCATCCTCAAATGCGTAAGTCCGACTCAATAAAATTTCTTGTGTTTTCATTTCATTTGTAATAGTCGCCTCCACCACAAGCGCACTTTCAAAAGTGATCGTTTCGGGTTCGAATTCCTCCACACAAGTGATCAAAAACAACCCGGCCACAAGGAACGTGATATATTTAAGAATTGCTTTTAACTTCTTCATTCGCAATAAAATTAAAACCTAAAATTATAGGTTATTGTAGGTATGGGAATCGCAAATATTGAGCTTTGATAAGCTTTTATCTCGCCATTCTCAGTCACAAAAAAGACCGAAAACGGGTTGTTTCGTCCAAGCACGTTATAAATAGAAAAATTCCAGAAGCTATGGGCGAATTTTTTGATCTTATGATTTCCTTCCATATTGAAGCTCACATCGAGCCTGTAGAAATCCGGAATCCTAAAAGCATTACGGTCGCTATAGAATACAAATTCCGAATTATTAAAGTTAAAACTACCTATGGGATATGTAACAGGACGGCCTGTCTGATATACAAAATTGGCCGACGCACTAAACCGTTTTGTAAATTTATAATTAGCCACAACACTCAGATCATGAGGTTTATCAAAATTCGAAGGGAAGTATTCTCCGTTGTTGATTCTCTCTTCAGGAAATTCACTATCGAGCCTGATAAACGAACGGGAATAGGTATATCCCAACCAACCATTTAGTCGTCCTGCATTTTTCTTCAAAAGAAACTCGATACCATATGATCTGCCATCCCCCTGTAAAACCTCCGTCTCGAGCGTTTCATTTAATAAGAGCTGTGCGCCGACCTTGTAATCCAAAATGTTCTCTGATCGTTTATAATAACTCTCCAGGCTAATTTCGTAGTCATTGCCATTAATGTTCTTGTACACGCCCAGCGACACCTGATATCCTTGTTGTGGTTTAATATTTAAATCCGATAGTTTCCAGGTATCCGTGGGAGAAGCCGTGGTATTATTGGTTAGCAGGTGAATAAATTGATAAGTATTGTTGAAACTGGCCTTAATTGAAGTATCATCTGCCAGAAAATAACGGGCGGAAACACGAGCTTCCGGCCCGCCATATGTTTCAATTACTTCATTATTGCCAAATTGCCTCACCTCCAGCAGCGTTCCCGGGTTCTTAGGAAGGTTTGGTTCATAGATTCGCTGTTCTGCCTCTCCCAATGCCGCATAGAAGGCATATCGTAATCCGGCATCTATCAGAAATTTATCGCTTACCTTAAAACTATCTGAAATAAATATACCCGCTTCCAAAGCTTGTTCTGGTGGTATGTCAACCGGAGTAACTATCGAACCTGCATCTAAGGGAACAATCGAGCCTGGCTCAACGCTGTAATATTTGGCTGCAACACCATAGTCGAACGTATGAGCTTCACTATGCAGATACTTCATCTTTAATTTTAATTCGGTCTCATTAATCTTGTACCCAAGATCAAAATTGGTATCGGTTTGACCATCGAACTCAATATTGAACTGATATTCACTATTGGCTAATGAAATCACCGCGGTGTTTTTTTCATTGAATTTGTGGTCCCATTCCAGGGTTAAGATTCTATTGCTGTATCGAAATAGGGAATCCGAGGTTACACTAAATGCATCTTTGCTATAATATCCCGTAGCTTTAAGTTCGTTGTTCTCATTAAAGGCATGATTATACTTTCCGATAACGTCATAAAATGAAGCCTGACTATTTTGAAGTTCCGGCTCATCCAGGGTTCGAAGAATCCAATCGGAATAGGTTGCCCTTCCTCCAACCAGAAGTCCTGATTTTCCTTTTACAATTGGTGCTTCGAGCATCACATTGCCAGTTACGGGCCCAATAGATACCTCTCCTGATAATTTTTCGATTGTGGCATCTTTAGTGTTAATATCAAATACCGATGAAAGTCGTCCGCCATATTCTGCTGGGATACCACCTTTATAGATGCTTACATCACCGGTGGTAAATGGATTCAGAGCTGAAAAAATTCCAAAAAAATGAGTTGGATTATATAAAACCCCTTTATCTAGTAAAAACAAGTTCTGATCTACCCGGCCCCCTCTGACGTTATATCCTTGGGCGCCTTCCCCGGCAGTAGTAATACCAGGTAGTGTTACCGCAGCTTTAAGTATATCTCTTTCTCCCAAAACTAATGGGATGGTCTTTATTTTTTCCACTTCCAGCACTGTCACCCCTGTAACTGCGGCAGCTACATTGCGATCGGTCTCTCCACTGACCACGACTTCATCGAGCTGCGTGAAACTCTCTTCCAAATCGAAGTCTAAAGTACCATTGTTGTATATAATGACCCTTTTTCGATTGGTGCTAATACCCAGAGAGCGGGCTTCAATGATATTCATTCCTGCAGGCAGTTCTATACTATAGCGTCCGTCAGCATCAGTAGTAGTGCCAAGATTGGTACCCTTTACAATAATCGCGAGTTCCGGAATGGGTTTGCCTGTCTCGCTATTCAAGGCGATTCCGGATAGCGTAAAATTTCTTCGGCGATTATTTCGGGTTTGCCTGCCGATCCGAACCGTTTCTATAGCCATTAGTTCCTCTGCACTTTCTTCCTGTACAAAAAGTGGATTTACCTCGTCTTCAAAGGGGCCGGTAATCTCCTCATCACTTTTGCCGAAGTACTCTTCGGGCAATTGATCGATTATAATGTTATTTCGCGTAAGGATTACCGATCCATCATCGCTAAGGAAATAGTTAATCAGCGTATCCTTAAAAATAGTATCCAGTACTTCATCGAGAGCTGTGTCATTAAAATCGGCCGTTATGGTCGTTCTTCCCAGCCATTCCTCAACATAATAGAACTGTAAACCAGTGATTTCTTCTATATCCGAGATCACCTGCTCCAAAGGGATGTCGGTGAAAGAAACGGTAATACGCTCTTCCTGAGCATTCCCCACCGCGGCAAAAAACAACAGGCTGAAAAGAGAGAATAACTTTCTCATGATGATGAATTGGCCTGGTTTTGAAGTAGAAGGTCTTCTATTCGGTTGATCAGAGCAGTCAGAAAAGCATCCATGTCACGGCTGCCTAGCTTTTTGTTTTTCTGATAAAAGTCATCAACTTCTTTTTTGAATTCAGGGAACAAGGCCGAAATATCTTTTTTCTTTGCAATCAGCGTATATTTCCCTGCATATTTCAGGAGGTATTTCTTATTTTTATCTATGAATTCATGGTAGAGCGAGCTTCTGTCTTTTCTCAAAAAGTCTTTTTTCTGATGCTTGGCTAATAGTCGCATTTTATCGTTCTCCCATAACAGTTCATAAAAGCCGGAGCTCTCCGATGCTTCAGACATCTCTTTGACATTTACAAATACGGCATCGATTAAAGTGAAACTCGCTACTTTTCCTTTAAATAACTGTAAGGAGCCTCCTCCCATCTCATCTTTGAGTTTGATCAGCAACTGATCTCCAAAAACATCGTATCGCATAGGGATATCGGTAAACACCTGGCCGCTATAGATCAAACTGCCATTCTGCCATGATGAAGACTTATAGAATTTGATCTTCTCATTGATAGTACGGTAGGTCTCTTTGTATATGACACCATGATATAAGGCTGTATTTTCCAGACCTACCTGTCTGTCGAACCAATCCAGAGTTGAATCTTTGGGCGGGTCCTGCTGCGATTTAAGGGTTGTAGCAACCAATAGGAATAGCACCAATGAAACTAATTGAAAAACCGGTTTAAAGTTTTTTTGAATCAAGAGATTATGTCGTTAATAGTAGCAGAAAAAAGCTAAATACCGCATATTAGAATTGTCGTATTTAGCCAATGGTCCATTATAGCGGTTTAAATATAAGTAAAGATTTGGAAGTACCTATAATCTCCTCTTTGTTCATCATCATTTTTCGGTATTCGCCCTGATTGTACATTTTGGCCTGGTCCTCATAGTGGTCACTAAAAGGATTCCCCGATTGCCCTGTAGGCAAAATACTCCATCCGTTTTCAATATCGGAAAAATCGATTACCCTACGGGTCGATGGGCCTGAATGGACCGGAAAAGTACTGATAGAATCGTACTGGAAAGCCATATTGTTGATCACTTCCCTACTGCCATCAATGGGAAAAGGTCCCGGATTGAAAAAGGATCTGAGAGAAGCCACCTCCCCTATCGGATGCTTATGTTCCAGGGTGTGAATTTTACCCCAATTCCACTGATCCGGATCCGCTCCAAGATCTTCATAAAGCGAATCAAAGGCCAGCCGCAACGATCGGTTGACTATATAACTCTGTATTTCCTTTTGATTTACTGTACTTATATCGTCCCACCAAACAGATTCTTTATCAGCCATTAAGGGTGCGATAAGCCTTTTGATCAGGTGGGTCCTCAGAAGTTGAGAAAAACGTTCCGGACCCAATTCATCTTCAAAGGTATTTTTTAGGATATAATAGATCCACCGATGATAAACTGTAGGTTCGGTCTGATCCACTTGATAAGAACCATCCCATCGGTACAGACGATCTAGCACTGCTGCTTCCTGTGAGTCAAGGAGGTCTTTATCCACATACATCGTTAAAACCTTTATGATACCTGGATTAACTGCCGATACTACGTCTGTTACCATCTCGGCCACTTGCTCCTTATTCCAGTCATCCTTCTCCCCGAGTAACTGTACAATTCTCCTGGCCCTGTTCTCAGGAAGATAATAGCCCGGATAGAGGTTGCCAGCTATAGTATCAGGTTGGTTGTTGGCTGAGTACACATAATTCCAAGATGGATTTACAGCCTGAGGATTCTCTTTAAAATCTAGATAATTGATCAGCTTAG
The DNA here is from genome assembly GCA_039768345.1 of Flavobacteriaceae bacterium. Classification (GTDB taxonomy): domain Bacteria; phylum Bacteroidota; class Bacteroidia; order Flavobacteriales; family Flavobacteriaceae; genus JAHEJJ01. The sequence continues at coordinate 5,336 of JBDNAQ010000131.1, read as the reverse complement.
TATTATTTGCGCTGCCATCCATTATCAATTTGGTATTCAATGAATCCGGAATATCATATAATTTGGCAGTTGCCCACCAGGCGATATTTCCCTCGGCATCGCCATACATCACATTTAAACCAGGAGCGTGTAGATCGGGCAAAGCCGTACTGAAGTCCTCCATATTCCTACCATGACTCATTCGATACAGGGTTTCCAGTAGTTTGTTTTCATACTGGGTATAAATCCAATCGACGCTTACAGGCACCTTGCCTTTAATCTGATCGGCAATATCATTGAGAACCGGGCCATTATCAGTTTTTTTATATGAAAAAGACAGATCAGCACTGTCTTTAACCACTATTTTTCTATTGATCAATTCAAAAGCTTTATAACCTTCTTGAGTTAAGTATTGGTTGCTGTCCTGAGGATGTAGTTTTTCATAATAAAAATTCAAATCATCATTTTCGAACATGGTAAGTCCATAGGCCAGCTGCCGATCATGAGCGAGTAAAGGAAATGGAATGCCGGCCATATGATAGCCATATTTCTCATAATCCGGACTAATCACGTGGGCCTCGTACCACACCGATGGTTGTGAAAATCCTATATGGGGATCGTTGGCAAGAATAACTTTCCCATTTTTGGTTTTGGCTGGAGCTATTACCCAACTATTGCTTCCGATAAAGGAGGGTACCGGTAATTTCTCCAAAGCCCGATGTACAGTGGAAACCATCGACACCAGTGTTTCTTTTTCGGTTTGTGACTGATAATTCCTTATGAGTTCTGTAGCCGGGTCCACGTCTATTCCGAGGCTTGCCACATACTCCGGACCCAGACTGTTGTGGATATCAGAAAGTAATGGATCGGTCTTGAGCCCCATGGCAAAACTAAAGGCCATATAGCCGATAATATTATGGATGTCCTCTAAGACAAAAGGTGATTTCTCAACTCCTGTAAGATAGAATTCTATAGGGGTGGGTCCGTTTTCGATAAATCGATTAACACCTTCCAGATAATTTCGGGCCATAACAACACTCCTGGCGTCCGGATCAAGCTTAGCTACGGTGCTTTGGGTGGCATCGTCGATGCCCAATGATAAAAAGAGTTTATCCGTAGCAATCAGCTCCCTGCCAAAAACTTCTGATAGTCTCCCTTTGGCAATCCTTCGCAGTAACTCCATCTGCCATAACCGATCCTGTGCGTGAACATATCCAAGGGCGCTAATGGCGTCCTCTTCGTGCTTGGCATAGATATGGGGTATTCCGAAGTCATCATAATAAACCATGACTTCCTCCCGGATGCCTGGTAAATCGATTTCCCCACTATAGTCTGGCTTTAGAGATTGTACTATAAAATATCCCACTACGCCCAGGATGAGAATAAGGACTAGTAGAATGCGTAAAATTCTTCTGAAATACTTCAAGATCCTTCTTTTGGATTAAAGATAGACCATATTGGAACATATCAAAACTCAATTATCCACAGCTGAACTCAATTGAGCATTCGATTGCCGGAAACTATCAAGACCCTTTTGAAGCCAGTCTCTATAGGTTTCACTATCGGTATTCTGGATGGACGAATTCAAGACTTCAAGTTCAGGTGATAAAAGGACATAATAGGGTTGAGATGCCGCCCCGAAGTTTACGGTTTGGAATGTACCCCATTTTTCACCTACCGTATTGATAGTCTTAATATTGCCCGAAGTAAATTCGAAATTGAATTGTTCCTGCTCTGCAAGCGGCGTACGGTCATCGATGTATAAAGAGATCAGGACGAATTGGTCGTGTATCAGTGGATATACCTCCGGGTCGCTCCAGACGGTTTCTTCCATTTTACGGCAATTTACACAGGCCCAGCCTGTAAAATCGAGTAAAATAGGTTTGTTAGATTCCTTTGCATGGGCTACCCCTTGCTGAAAATCCTTAAAACATTCAAGGCCAAGCGGGCATTCATTATTATTATCAACAACCGAATAAAAATCAGGCGGTGGAAATCCACTTAGTAATTTCAGCGAAGTATAATTCAAAGCCCCTGACAAGAGATAAATTGAAAAAAAGATACTCAATACGCCTACCATCTTACGCAGTCCGGATAATTTCGCTTGTTTCTCCTCTTGAGGAAATCGAATACCTCCTAAAAGATAAATGGCCAAAAGCAGGAAAATCAAGATCCATACTCCGAGAAATACCTCTCTTTTAAGAATTCCCCAATTCCCTACCAGGTCGGCGTTAGAAAGGAATTTAAATGCCAATGCGAGTTCTAAAAACCCCAGGAACACTTTAACAGTATTCATCCATGAACCCGATTTTGGGATCGAATTTAACCAGGAAGGGAAAAGTGCAAATAGCGCAAATGGTAAGGCCAGCGCAAGGCCAAAACCGGTCATTCCGGCACTTAAATTAGTAGCCACATCGCCAATGGATAAGGTGGTACTCCCTAATAAGCCTCCCAGAATTGGCCCGGTACAGGAAAAAGAAACAATGGCAAGGGTCACCGCCATAAAAAATATTCCAAGGATTCCCCCTGCCCTGGAAGAAGCCGCATCCATTTTATTGGCCCAGGAGCTGGGTAAAGTGAGTTCGTAATAACCAAAAAAGGAAAAGGCAAAAAACACGAATATGAGAAAGAATAAAATATTGATCCAAATATTGGTGGCGATGGTATTGAGAATTTGAGAATCTAAGGTATCAAAAGCATGAAAGGGCAAGCTTAGCAGGAAATAAATGAGTACGATACAAAAACCATAAAAAATGGCATTGGCCACGCCCTTTCGTTTGTTTTGTACTCTTTTGGTAAAAAATGAAACCGTCAGCGGTATCATAGGAAACACACAGGGCGTTAGTAGTGCGATCAGGCCACCTACAAATCCGAGCCCAAATATTGTCCATAATCCATTCTTAGAATTAGGGTCAAATCCATTCTCTCCTGAAAGCATTTCCTTATGTTTCAGATCGAGTCTCAGAGAATTTCCCAGTAACAGACTGTTGGCATCCACGGTTTTCTTATCCTCGGAAACCACTTTTCCATCGAGCGATATAACGAAGTCGATTTCCATCGGTATACATACCTCTTTGCATACCTGGTAGAACAAACTCACATTGATTCGCCTGAGCTCGGGAGAAAGACGTTTTATTTTCTGTGTAAATAAAGCCTCCCCTTTAAAGAAAGTCTCTTCTACTTCAAATATCTCACTATAAGCCTTCTCAGTAGGGCCTTCCTGTGTCTGACCAAGCAACTGATACCCTTCGCCTGCATTTTCGAAACTAAATTCGCTGGGCAGCGAACCGCCTTCAGCTGTGAATTGGGAATACACATGCCAGCCTTCAAGGATTTTACCTTTGACAATCAATTCGAATTCCTCCCCACCCAGATCGCGCACCTCATGCGTCCATCTGACAGGATCATCTTCGGTCTGAGCCCAGCCCGATATCCATGTAAGTGATGTTAATATAAGTAGTAAAATAGCTTTCATTCCGCCAATCGAATTCTTAAGATATTCTTAGTCTCCGGACCAATCTTGAATCGGTCGTCTGCCCTTTTGCCAATCACCCATACAAGGCGATCTGCCGAGAATAAAAGCCACTGGCTTTCTTTTTCAAGGGTGTTCATTTTTTCATCCTTATAAAACTTGGATACCATTTTTTTTCCCTTCATTCCCAGTGGGTAAAAGTAGTCCCCTTTTCGCCATTTTCTGATCTCCAACCTATGGTTTAACGTTTCTTTATCAACATATAGTATACGTTCAGACACCTCACCAAGGGCTTTTGGACGGTCGATTATCAGAGAAACAGGCTTGTCGATTTCGCCAGGTTCGGGACTTATGAAATAGGTATTATCATCATCTTTTTCGAGCCCGGCCAGCAAGAGATCATCACGATCCTTAATAAGCCGGTGGGTAGATGACCAAATCTGTTTACCGCTTGGCGCATTCAACAGCTCATCTATGCCGCTCCAATCCGTAAAACCATAGTCGGCAAACAAAAGGTAGAGATACGCATTTAGGGGTTCCATTTTCCTTAAAGATTCGATGTCAATACTCCAATATCCTTCGCATTCTATAAAAAGGTCTTTCTTAATCTGTTCGCGTTGCCCCTCGATTATCGCCCTTACCGCCTGAAGGTTCAACTGGGTCTTTTGAAAATTCTGAAGGAAGGTAGGGTGTAATTCTCGTAAAACCGGAACCAGCTCATGCCTGATCTTATTTCTAAGATATACTGTTTCGCGGTTACTGCTATCTTCACGCCATACCAGACCGCGATTCCTGGCAAATACCTCAATGTCATTCCTGGAAAAATTCAACATTGGTCTGTACACGAGCTTGGTTTGCTCTGGTATTCCGGTTAGTCCGGCCAAACCTGTGCCCCTCGACAGGTTTATGATAAAGGTTTCCAGGGCATCATCAGCATGGTGGGCAGTAAGTACCCGGACATAGGCTTCAGTTTCGATCAATTCGGCAAACCAACTATAGCGCAATTTTCTAGCTGCTATTTGAATTGATTGTTTAGTTTCATCTACATAAACTTTTGTATCAAAGCATTTTAAATGAAATGGCACATTTAGTTGATGGGCTAGTTGCTGTACAAAAATTGCATCCTGTTTGCTCTCCTCTCCCCTTAATTGAAAATTACAATGTGCCAGGGCAAAATCATATCCGCTGTCTGCACATAGATGAGCAAGGACTACCGAATCGACACCTGCACTGCAGGCGATCAAAAACCGAAGCTTGGGCAGTTCGGGAAAAGATGCAGCTATATGGGCCTGGAATTGTTTAAGCACCCTGCAAAATTAGCTAAGAATAATTTGATGCCTTCATTTTTTTGAGATGTTATTTTGAACGATCATTTTCGAGTACCAGCCTCATTGCCTTGGCTTTTAGCAAACACTCCTGGTATTCCTTTTCCGGAACCGCTTTTTCTGTTATGGCACTTCCTACCGAAAAGCTCAGGTACCTTCGCTCTTCATTGTACAGGATACTTCGAATGACAACACTGAAATCAAAATCTTTATTCGGCTCTATATAACCCAGCGCACCACTGTATAATCCGCGTTTGGTAAGCTCTACTTCTTCAATTATTTCCATAGCCGATATCTTGGGAGCCCCGGTCATACTGCCCATTGGAAAGGTATCTTTTAGGAGGTCTACAGGATGAATACTCGCATTTACCTGAGCCTCTACGGTGGAGATCATTTGATGGACTTGCTCGAAACTGTATACCTCGCAGAGTTCGCGAACATTCACGCTTCCCCTCAGGGCATGCTTAGAAAGGTCGTTGCGCACCAGGTCAACGATCATAATATTCTCTGCCCGCTCTTTTGGGTCCAGACCCAGTTCTTTTTTGAGTTGTTCGTCTTCA
>JBDNAQ010000012.1:0-3536 GCA_039768345.1 Flavobacteriaceae bacterium | reverse complement strand
TAAATGCATATATTCCAAACGAAGCGCGTACCATTGCGAATTTTGGAACGAAAGCCGGAACCTATATGCCATTTATGAATCTTTTGCCCATACCGGTGCTGGCATTAGATCTAAGCGGTGGAGTTTTAGAACAAAACACCGGTTATTAATATATCGGTTTGACAAATATCTCAAACGCGGGATCTCAACAGTAGAGATTCCGCGTTTTTTTATCCCTTACCAGACCGAATCTTTATCTTTGATATTCCTATATTTAGCCTGAATGAAACGATATATTTCGACTTTGTTAGTTATCGCCAGCCTCCTTTCCTGTACGAAAAAGGCAGATGATAATTATTTGTTTAAAAAACTGGAGGCCTCTGAAACAGGCATACTTTTCGACAATCGCCTGACCGAAAACGATTCTCTCAATTATTTCACCTATTCCTATCTCTATATGGGGGGCGGTATCGCCGCCGGAGACATCAATAATGATGGGTTGACCGACTTGTTTTTTACAGGGAATATGGTGCCTAATAAATTATACCTGAACAAGGGTAACCTCAGGTTCGAGGATATAACTGAGCAAGCAGGCATTGCCGGCGATGATCGCTGGTATACCGGAGTAACTATGGCCGATGTGAACAACGATGGTCTTCTGGATATATACTGCTCCGTAGGTGGTAAATTCGCTCCAAAAGAAAATCAGCTTTATATCAACCAAGGAGACCTAAGCTTTTTGGAACAAGCCAAAGAATACGGCCTGGCAGATCCTGGCAATAGTGTTCAGGCTACTTTTTTTGATTACGACAAAGACGGGGACCTCGATATGTACCTGGCCAATTATCCGCCGACACCTTTTAACGCCCCCAATCAATACTACCTCTTCAAGACCCAATATCCTAAAGAAATCGAGACGGATAAGCTCTACCAGAACAACGAAGGTCATTTTACCGATGTTGCTGAAGAAGCAGGACTGCGTACTTTTGGACTCTCGTTGAGCGCGACCGTGGGTGACCTCAATGCTGATGGCTGGCCGGATCTTTACATTTCCAATGATTTCAGTACACCCGATTATTTGTTTATCAACAAACAGGATGGAACTTTTGACGAACAGGTACGGAACCTTACAAAAAATACCTCTTTTTATGGAATGGGGGTAGACATCGCTGATTTTAACAACGACAGCTGGCTCGACATCATACAGGCCGATATGACCGCCAAAGATAATCGAAGAGCCAAAGCCAATATGGCGAGCATGAATCCGGCCCTTTTCTGGAGTACTGTAAATTCCGGTTTTCATTATCAGTATATGCAGAACAGCCTCCAGCTAAACAATGGCCTTTTACGCGATTCCTTACCCGATTTTAGCAATATTTCCCGCCTGGCAGGTGTTTCTTCTACCGATTGGAGCTGGGGACCCCTGTTTGCCGATCTCGATAACGATGGCTGGAAAGACATCTATATTTCAAATGGCACTCGTCGTGAGATAAACAACCGCGATTATTTCTTGCAGCGCGAAGCAGAGAATAACCCAATGGATAGCCTCCTGCAAAGGAGCCTGGCTATCCCATCAGAAAAAATAGACAACTTCGTATATCGAAATAATCATGACCTCACCTTCGAACAGATAAATAGTGATTGGGGCCTGGAATTCGAAGGGTTTTCCAATGGTTCTGTCTATGCAGATCTGGACAACGACGGAGACCTGGAGATCATTATCAATAACATAGATGACACTGCAGTGATATTTGAGAATAACGCCTCCCTGCACGCTAACTATATCGGGATGACATTCAAAGGGCCCGATAAAAATAAATTTGGGCTTGGGGTCAAAGTTTTGCTTAAACAGGGCGACAGCAAACAGTTTCAGGAACTTACCCTCAGCAGGGGATTCCAGTCGTCCGTAGCTCCCGGATTTCATTTTGGGCTTGGCGATGCCGAATTGATAGACACGATTGAAATTGAATGGCCCGATGGCAGGATAGAAATTCTCGAGTCAGTGACGGCCAACCAGCAGCTGATTATAGAACATGCCAATTCAATACCAGTGAAAGTCGAGAGCATTGCATTAAAGGATTTATTATTCACCACAGTGGAGGACAGTCTGACTATTGTGAAACACCAGCATCAGGAGAATTACTTTGACGATTTTGCAAATGAGATTTTACTTCCTCACCAAACCTCAACCTTCGGGCCTAACGTAGCCGTTGGCGATCTGAATGGCGATGCACTGGATGATCTGATAGTTGGTGGGGCAAGCGGTCAGCCCACAGCCGTTTTTTTACAGGAGAAACAGGGAGGATTTACCCGCCAGGCTTCAGAGATTTTTGAGGCTGAAAAAAAATACGAAGACCTTGGAATAGAACTCCTCGATGCTAATGGTGATGGCTTCAACGACCTTTACCTTGTAAGTGGTGGTAATGAATTTGAACCAGGGTCAGAGCTTCTGCAAGACAGACTTTATATAAACGATGGTAAAGCTAGTTTTACCCGTTCAGTTAATGCCCTGCCTGAAATCAGAACCAGCGGTTCCAGGGCACAAAGTATCGATTACGACAATGATGGTGATCCGGATTTATTGGTCTGTGGACGATTGGTCCCTGGTAATTACCCCATGCCTGCTGATAGCTATTTGCTCGAGAATATCAGTACTGAAACCAAGATCGAATTTAAAGATATAACCGATGCCAAAGCCCCGGGTTTACGCAAATTGGGGCTGGCCACAGATGCCCTGTGGACAGATCACGATGGCGACGGAGATGCGGACATCCTTGTAGTAGGTGAATGGATGCCGGTCACTATTTTTGAGAACAATGATGGCAGCTTTACCGACGTATCAAAAAACCTCCTGCCCGGGGATAGTACCGGTTGGTGGTTTAGTCTTGCTGAAGGCGATTTTGACCAGGATGGAGATCCCGACTATATAGTAGGTAACCTGGGACTTAATTATAAATATAAGGCCAATGCAGAAGAAACTTTTGATATCTACTACAATGATTTTGATAATTCGGGTACCAGCGACATTGTACTGAGCTATTTTAACGGTGGTAAGAAGTATCCATTAAGGGGAAGGGAGTGTTCTTCTCAGCAGATGCCTGGTATAAAAAAGAAATTCGGCGACTATGCCTCGTTTTCTACCGCCACCCTGGAAGATGTATATACCGATGAATATCTGGAAGCCTCGCTTCACTACCAGGTAAAGTCTTTTGAAAGTATATATCTTGAGAACAGGGAAGGTATCCTTGTTCCGCATCCACTACCCATATCAGCTCAATTATCATCTATTAACCAGATATTGGTTAAAGATTTCGATGGCGATCAACTCCCAGATGTGGTGGTTGCCGGTAACCTATACGGTTCTGAAGTGGAAACTCCGAGAAATGACGCTGGTATCGGCCTGTTTCTGAAAGGAGATGGAAGTGGTAAACTGAAGGCCATTCCGAACAGGGATTCGGGCCTGTTTGCCCCAGGAGATGTAAAAGATATGGCCATGATCACCATTGGGAACTCCGAGTATATCGTAGTTGCCAAGAATAATGATTTCCTCCAGTTTA
>JBDNAQ010000130.1:0-2671 GCA_039768345.1 Flavobacteriaceae bacterium | reverse complement strand
CTGCCCGTCGATAAAACTGAAATCCTTTACCGAAGGCCAGGTCTTCCCGCGGCTGATGCAATCTGCTGTTTCTACACGGATGGGATGCTTCACAGTCTGATAGAGTTCTTTATTGAGCAAGTATGTAAATACCGAGCTGTCGTGAACCCAGGTTCCGTCCATCCGATTTACCTCTTTGTAGAATTTCAAATAATGCTGATAGGCACCGAAGACCTGTTTTCCTATAGCAGAAGGCCGGGCTGCCAGTTCTGCAATCATCCCCGTCGAGATATAAGTCCTTTCTGTCACATCGAGTCCTATCATGGTCATTGGCCACTGATGCCCCAGTACAAAATCGGCCGCTTCCGGATCGGAAAGAATGTTTGCCTCTGCCACCGGATTGGTATTTCCCGGACTAAAGGCGTTGCCACCCATAAATATCACTTCTTTTACTTTATATTGAATTTCAGGATCGCGTTTTAAGGCATCGGCCAGGTTGGTTAGCGGACCCAGGGCAATAAGTGTTATTTCATTTGGGAATTGTGTGATCTGGTTCACCATAAATTCTGCTGCGGATATTTCCAGAGGTTTTAGGGCAGGTAAAGGGCTATAAATATTCCCCTGTCCGTCTTCTCCATGTACCGAAGCTTTCGTTCCGCCATACGGATTGGCCCAGGAACGCGCGGCCCCGGGTGCGACCGGGATATCGGTCCTTTCTGCCAGGGCCAAAAGACGTAATGCATTCTCGCTGGCCAGCTCTACGGGTACATTACCAAAAATAGAGGTGAGACCAAGGATCTCGAATTCAGGACAGGCCAATGCTAACATAATAGCCAGGCCATCGTCTATTCCCGGATCAGTATCAATTATGATTTTATAACTATTCAATTATCCAAAATTATGATTGGGTGATATCGATACTTAGATCATTAAAATGAGGAATTCGTAATCGGGAAACTCAAGATACAACTTCATTATTTAAATTACGGTAGTTAAAAGCCTTAGATAGATGGCAGACTTCCTTTCTTCACTAATGCTATAGAACGCAGGCAATTTTTTACTAACCCCCAACCTCTTACCCCCAACCCCCAACCTATTACCATTCCGATCAATTCCTTACATTTATTTACAAATTTATAATCATGAGAAAGATTTACCTGGCCCTCACTGTTTTGGGCTTCGCACTTCCCAACTATTTTGTTATTAAGGAATCTCTGGCCTCCGGGAATATAATGTTCTGGAGCGACCTGGCTGCTACCTTCAGCGGTATGTTTGCCAATAACTATGCAACGGCCTTCTCAGTCGATCTGCTTTGGGTGGTACTGGTTTTCTTTCTCTGGTCGTATCATCAGTCTGTAAAGCATGGGATCGGGAAAATATGGCTTATCTGGTTGATTACCATGTTGTTCGGTTTGGCCGGAGGTTTCCCCTTGTTCCTATATATAAAGGAAAGGGCAATTATCCGGAATTAATCGAGATTAATATACCACTTGCCATTCATCGATAAGAGCCTGCAACTTAACGGATACAGGAGTTTTTGCTATACCACAACAATCCGCATGTTCACCACATTTCGGATCCGTTTAACTTAAAAAAATGCCTTTCACCTAAAAATAATACCGCATCATAAACCTTGGAACGAGCTTTGAAGTCTTAAGAGAAAACTATTACTATGAAAACAATTCTACTCATCAAGGAAATTTATTTAGAAGGTTTTAGAAACCTAGGACATTATATCATCAGAAACTATTTCAAGGCTTTTGCCTGGTTTAGTTTCGGGCTATTCCTGATTACGCTTTATGCCTTTATCTTCAGGATCGCTACCGGCTATGCCTTCGATTAATAAATCGGACTCAAAAGAATATTAACTCAAACCTTTCAGACGATGAACACGCTCGTACAAAGCCTGAAAAGGCTCAGATTTTTAGTGGTATATGAATACGACCGCATTCTAGCGGGGCTCTATCTGGCGGCTACATTGACATTCTTGTATATATTTCTTCAGTGAAGCCATCCAAAGGACGATTCACCAGAGCCTGAATACATATGTTTGCTTGATTTATGTTAGTGTGAAAACCCTGTTCCAGGACATTGTCTGGAACAGGGTTTTTTAATTGTGTTTGGTGAAGGATGCTGATCGGGGAAATCCATCCTTTAAACGGCTGCGTGATACTTCTATTCTACTCTGCGAAAAGCACTAATATTCGGTATCTGGTCGATGAAATGCACTTTGTCGATAAACTATTTCCATGGCCTAATTATCTGGTGGAAACAGAATTTTTACCTCATTTTTACTCTGTACTAACAACTCAAATAAATCTCGCGACTATGAAGAAACTTTTACTCATTAAAGAATTATATGTTGAAGCATTCCGAAACCTGGGCCACTGGTTGCTCGTTAAATATTTCAAGGCTTTTGCCTGGTTCAGTTTCATTTTGCTGCTCATTGTATTGTACGCTTTTTTCTTCAGGCTTTCTACCGGTTTCCCTTTTTGATCAGGAACTCGGATAAACGATTAATAGCATGAAAAAACACAGAAAATATAATCTGATAGATCTTTTTGTAGTGTTGGGATGTGTTTATATCTCCTTCATGCTACTATTGATTATCCTCGCCATTTTTCCGGCCTGATGTGATCTAGTGTCCGTGTCTTGGGGTACCAACGGATAGGAGAAAGCCTTTCCTCTTGTT
>JBDNAQ010000129.1:0-3383 GCA_039768345.1 Flavobacteriaceae bacterium | reverse complement strand
AATTCAGCCTCTTTTTGTGCCAGGACCACTGCAAATGGGTTCATCGGGCTGAATGCAGAGCCTACGACAGCGGCTCCAAAACTCATCCCAATCGCGACAAAGACATTATAGCCAAGTGATCGGCTGAATGCGATCAGCAGTGGGGTAAGCGCGATAAATTCTTCCTGCATCCCTATGGTGGCACCTCCTGTGGCAAATATGACGGATACCAGTACCAGGGCTACCCAATCACGGCCTTTAAGCCGGTCTACGACCCATTGTAACCCCTGCCCTAAGGCACCTGTTTTTTCTACTATGTAAAAACAACCACCCAGCAGAAAAATAAGCACGATCAGGTCTGCCCTGCTGATTAGTCCCTCGGGAATTATAAGTAAAAGGTCAAAGAAATCAAGTACTTCCCCATCGATCTGCCTGTAGGAACCATTCAGGACGCTTGTTATACCACTATCCTGGTCGGTAATGCGTGTATAAGTACCCATAGGGATTATAAAAGTAGCCCCGAATGTCAGGCATATGATGCCGAGCATAAGGGTAAATGCGCTTGGTAGTTTCTTCATGAATTGGAAGGTAAAATGGTTTTTAAGAGTGGAATGGTTTGGCCGGCCATGTCTAAAAGTAGGTAAAATAAAATTCTCTATTATATTAATTGTCAATGAAGGAGGCCGCCAGACTCCACTGGTCATTTTTGGCAATTGATGTATATAAACAAACTTGTCCTTGAAGCAGGCCAATCTATTTACTGCTCCCCTCTAAACTGGATGACTTCTGTGTCATTTGGGATAGATAAGAAGCCCGTCGGGGCCTTGGCGTCGGGGACTAAGAGTGTGTGCGGCATGCAACAAATCGGTTATACTTTCACAACGTAAGCGTTTTTGTATTATATTGATTTCTAAACGTTTCAAATGAAGAAATTAACAGCAACACTATTTTTATTACTACCTCTTTTTATTTGTGCCCAGAATTCTGATTATTCGATATCCTCTTATATGGATGAGGGCATCAAGGCGCCTAATACGCACTATATAGGTGAGGCTTGGTTAAATCGATTACTCAGTGCAGATCAAGATCTGAATTATAACATTACTAAGGCAATGTTTAAAGCAAACTCAACATTAGACTGGCACAAACACTCTTCACCACAGGTGATAATCGTTGTTGAAGGGGAAGGATATTATCAGGAAAGAGGAAAAGATCCTATTAGAATGAAGATTGGAGATGTCATCAGGTGTGAGAAAGAAACAGAACATTGGCATTCATCATCTAAAGAAAATGATGTCACGTATTTGGCAATTTATGGAGGAGAACAACCTACAACATGGACAGAAGTATTAAGTCAGGAATACTATGATGGTGTAGCAGAAAAATTAAAAGAATAATAATAAAGTTTCAGAGACAAAAAAATATCCCACACCTTGGTGTGGGATATTTTTTATGGTCTGCTACCCAATAATCGGTCGATTACTTATAAAGGGTTGATGATAATGTCTTCGGCCGGTAGCTTTATACAAAGCATTGGCCAATGCCCCCATAACTGGTGGGAATGGGGGTTCACCTAGACCAGTCGGGTCTTTCCCATTGTCTACAAAGTGTACATCGATAGATTTTGGTGCTTCCGAATGCCGGATCATTCGATACCGGTCAAAGTTTGTTTGTTCAGGAGCACCGTCCCGAAATGTAAGAGCACCATACATGGCCTGGCCGATGCCGTCTACTGTGCCGCCTTCCGCCATGTTGATGGCGGCATCGGGGTTTACTACAACACCACAATCAATGGCTACACATACGTTGTCAACTTTCGGCTGGTCATTTTCTATTTCGATATCCAGTACCTGGGCTACATAGGAATTATGGCAGAAATAAGCCGAAACCCCTCTGTTTTTTTGCCCATCGTTCTTTCCCCAGCCCGATTTTTCCCGAACCAGTTCCAGCACCCCGGCATAGCGATCTGCCTCATAATCGTTGTTTTCACCCACGGGATCTCCCATGGCCCTTTTAAGCAGATCCAATCGGAAATCGATAGGATCTCTACCCATTTCTTCAGCGAGCTCGTCGATAAACGACTGTTCCGCTCCGGCGATAAAATTGGAACGTGGTGCTCTGAAGGCCCCTGTGGTGATGTTTGAATCTATGGTCCAGTCTTCGGCCAGGTAGTTATCAATAGCACCTGCTGGAAAACGGTTGGCAAAAAGCGGACTCTCCGGAATACCTCCTGCCTTAACATGAAAAGCGGTCAGATTTTTGTCTTCATCCAGTGCCGCGCGGTAGGTAGCATAATAGGCAGGGCGGTACATGCCCTGAGACATATCATCTTCCCGTGAATAGACCAGCTTTACCGGTGCCTTGACCCTTTGAGATATCACGGCTGCTTCCACCATAAAATGGCCATATAGTCGACGGCCGAAGCCTCCGCCCTGACGCGTCATCATGATATCCACTTTTTCCAAAGGAAGTCCAAGACGCTCAGCAATGGCGGGTTCCATCCATTCCGGTGTCTGGGTTGGACCCAACAACTCCGCATGGTCTTCGGTAACATGGGCGAAGAAATTCATGGGTTCCATCGTATTGTGGGCAAGGTAAGGACAACTGTAAGTCCTTTCAACTATTGTAGCAGCATTCTTAAATGCCGCTTCGGGGTCACCATCCTTGCGAACCACCCTTCCCGTTCGGGTATTTAAATCTTCCATTCGTTCCCGGTGAGTCGTACTGTTTTCCTTACCAGCAGGATGATTTACGGTATTCTCGTTGCCAAATAGGGTTATAGCCAGGGAGACGTCACTTGCCTCTTCCCATTGGATCTTTACAGCTTTCTTAGCTTCCATTACCTGCCAGGTGGACTCTCCAAGTACTATGACCAACTCGTTAAAAGCCGTATGATGAAAGGCACCTCGCTTAAAGTCCTCTTCATAGAGATTGATGGAAAATACATCTCTTATACCGGGCATTTGCCGCGCTACATCCGCATCGAAGGACTTCAGTTTCATACCAAAGGCTGGCGGATGGATCGGGCTAGCGATCAACATGCCCTCTCGCTGCACATCCAGGCCGAACAAAGGCTGGCCGGTAACAATCTTTTTTCCATCTACATTTTTCCGTGAGGTGCCGATAATAGTGAATTCTGATCGCTCTTTCAATTCAACTTCTTCAGGCACTTCCAATTGAGAGGCCTGTGATGCCATTTCACCATAATGTGCAGAATTTCCACTACCATCATGGCTAAGTATACCTGCTGCTGCATTTATTTCCTCAACCGGTACTTGCCAGGTTTTTGCGGCTGCTTCCTTTAACATGTGCCGGGCTGTTGCCCCTGCCATTCGCAGGCTTTGCCAGCCGTTGGCGATAGATCTACTACCTCCGGCTACCTGCCAACTGTAGAGGCCGGTATT
>JBDNAQ010000128.1:0-4883 GCA_039768345.1 Flavobacteriaceae bacterium | reverse complement strand
TGCAATTCATCGAAGAAGCCAATCATCTCTGGGAAAAAGTGGTTGTTTACGATGCGGTTGGTTTGTCTGATTAGATTCATATTTCAAATGAATATTGAAGAGTTCAGGCAGTACTGTGTTGCTAAAAAAGGAGTTACCGAAGAATTTCCCTTCGATGAGGTGACGCTGGTATTCAAGGTCATGGGCAAGATGTTTGCTCTTGCACCACTGGAGCGTATCCCTTCTCAGGTGAACCTGAAATGCGACCCTGAAAAAGCGATTGCCTTAAGGGAAGAATATGATGGGGCGATCATACCTGGTTATCATATGAGTAAAGTACATTGGAATACACTATACCTGGAACAACTCCCTTTTAAATTATTACAGGAATTAGTAGACCACAGTTATGATCTCGTTGTATCTAAACTCCCCAAAAAAACTAAACAGGAACTAGCCGAACTTTAAAGATTTTTTACCTGAAGTTCATGAAAACTGTCGGCTTGCAAGCGAAGTAATTCCTCCGCCTTTTGTTTTTTGTAGGCATAGACCGCTTCCTCTTCGGCGATCTCTGCATATATCTTTTCATTAAGGGTCGAATCGGTGGCCAGTATTTCTGCGCGTTGGGTCACTTTTTGTTCTACCCAGGTAGCTATAATAGACTCTTCCTCTTCAAGTTTCAAATCGTAAGCACCTTTGGGAGCCACTAATTTGGCAAAAATGGGGGAAGTTTCGATGGCCAGAAAGAGCAAGAAGATAAAAAACGAAGGAAACCACGGAAGTTCGCCCAGGGCATTAATACGGGCCATTAAACCGTCGAAACCATCAATAATAGGTTGTGAGTTCTGCACATCGTTCGCGTACTCACTATTTAGTGTCGCAATCTGATTTTCAATATCAAGGATTTTTTGTTTATTCGTCTCCTTTAATTCTACCAGCTCGGCAAGATAAGCATCGTGCTTTTCGCGTTTTTCGTTATATACCGGACCTTTGCCAACCAATAGGGTTCCTTTTCGTCCTTCTGCTTCGGCTATATAAGTTTCATACAGTTCATTGGTCTCAGCTTCTTTCAGGTCGATCTCTGTTTTTAGCGCTTCGATTTCGCCGTTAAGTTGCTCTGCCAGCGGATTGTACTGTTGGGCAATTTGCTGTTTATTGGCCAGGGTAAGATCATTTTTTTGTTCCAATAATACCTGGTTGATTTCTTTTTCGAAAATTTTTAATTCGAGGGGTTTTGAAATTACCACAGCGATGATGACCGCCAAAATAATTCGGGGTGTGGCTTGCAAGATTTCACTTTTAACGCTGTTTCTTTTTTTGATGGTCGAAACAATGAAACGATCGAGATTGAAGATCAGCAGGCCCCAGAGGAGACCGAAAATTACAGCGGCGTAAACGTTGTCGAATACCGTAAACAATGCATAAGATGCGGCGATAAAGGCCATTACAGCGGTAAAAAAAACAGTGGCCCCAATGCCGGCGTATTTATTTTTTTCACCGGAAGAACAAGTTTCAAGAATATCCGTATCTGCTCCGGAACAGAGCAGGAAGAAGCTGCGTATCATAATAGTGTTCGTTTTTGATTGCTTGCTAGTTAGAACGCAACTATGCACTATTTGTTACAAAAAAGATCTTTAGATTTTCGATCCCGCAACTAGCTCTTATTCATTTCAGTAAAGAATTTGTAGAAATAAGGAATGGTTTCGATCCCCTTTAGGAAGTTCCAAATTGCCAGATGTTCGTTTGGAGAGTGGATGGCGTTGCTATCCAGGCCGAATCCCATAAGAATTGATTTGCTACCCAATTCGTCCTCGAAGAGCGGTACGATAGGAATACTACCTCCATTGCGTTTAGGAATTGGAACTTTACCGAAGGTAGTCTCATAAGCTTTACTGGCCGCGCGGTATCCAATGCTGTCTATCGGGGTTACGTAGCTCTGTCCGCCATGGTGAGGGGTTACTTTTACCCGCACTCCGGCCGGGGCTATATTTTCGAAATGCCTGGTGAAAAGTTCGGTGATTTCTATCCAGTCCTGATGCGGTACCAAACGCATAGAGATTTTAGCAAATGCCTTACTTGGAATGACGGTTTTGGCGCCTTCTCCGGTATAGCCACCCCAAATTCCATTAACATCGAGTGTTGGCCTGATCGAATTTCGCTCGTTGGTGGTAAAATTCTTTTCACCGTATACCGCATCGATATCAAGCGCATCCCGGTAGGCATCAAGACTGAAAGGCGCATTGGCCATGACCTGCCTTTCCTCCTGGCTAAGTTCTTCCACCTTATCGTAAAATCCCGGAATGGTTATATGATTGTTCTCATCGTGTAATGAGGCAATCATTTTATTAAGGATATTGATTGGGTTGGCCACTGCACCTCCGTATAAACCCGAATGAAGATCCCGATTCGGTCCGGTAACTTCTACCTCTACATAACTCAATCCACGTAGACCGGTGGTAATAGAGGGCACGTCGTTGGCGATCATCCCGGTGTCTGAGATCAGGATGATGTCATTTTTAAGCCTTTCGTGGTTTTCCTTAACAAATTCGCCAAGACTTGAACTTCCTACTTCTTCCTCTCCTTCGATCATAAACTTTACGTTGCATGGGAGTAGTTCGTTGCGCACCATGAATTCAAGAGCCTTAACATGCATAAACATCTGGCCCTTATCGTCCGATGCACCTCTTGCAAAAATAGCACCGTCGGGATGGAGTTCGGTATTTCTGATAACCGGTTCAAAAGGGGGGGAATCCCATAGGTCGATGGGATCCGGAGGTTGTACGTCGTAGTGCCCGTACACCAGAATGGTGGGTAATGCGGGGTTGATAATTTTTGCGCCATAAACAATTGGGTAGCCATTGGTCTCGCATATTTCCACCTCTTCGCATCCGGCATCCGAAAGTGAAGCGGCTACATTTTTTGCAGCATTCAAAACATCTTCTGCAAATGCCGAATCTGCACTAACCGATGGGATTCTTAATAACTGGAAGAGTTCGTCAATAAATCGTTGTTTGTTCCTGGAAATGTATTCACCAACAGCGTCCATAAAGCTCAATTGTAGTTATGATAAATGTACAAAAAGATGATTTGAAATTTTGTCTTTATAAAGTTTTAAATAATTATTTTCAATTATATTTGCAGCCCCAATGCAAATTGGAAATGCAGGCGTGGTGGTCCTGATATCCCGATAGCTATCGGGAGGGAGGTAGACACACTAAGGAATTGACAAAAGAAGTTGAATCCTTGTGAAATTATGAATTGCAGGCGTGGTGGTCCCGATAACTATCGGGAGGTAGACACGCTAAGGAATTAACAAAAGAAGTTGAATCCTTGTGAAATTATGAATTGCAGGCGTGGTGGAATTGGTAGACACGCTAGACTTAGGATCTAGTGCCGAAAGGTGTGAGAGTTCGAGTCTCTCCGCCTGTACTTAGAAAACAACCTCCTTATTCGGGAGGTTTTTTCATTTTGTGGAATGTTCATATACGGAGAGGCGAGAAGTTTATCCCGACCTATGCGTCGGGAAGTCTTACCACCTTAGGAATAACTCCCCCTATTGGGATGAGGATATATAGCTTGTATAATTATCTGGTGATAACCGAAAAATCATCCTTATGGTAACTCTTCGATGTGCACGGGAATATTTATGGTAAAAAGATTGGAGAGATTTCTGTGTTCTTCTAAAAGAAACCGAGCATTGCCAATAATAGGCTCACCACTACTGCGGCCAGGATTAATACCAAGACCACAACCATCACTTTCAAAAATCCGTTTAGAATCCTAGTTCCAAAAGTTAAGTGTTCATCCATAATTCCAAAAATTACAACATTTCGAGCAAAAATGCTAAAATAACGTTGTTATAGTTAGCTCAATATCGGACAGTTGCGTCACTGTTCCCGAAAGATGAGGACATCTGCCCTATTTTCTCGACGAAGAGCATATATTAACCATAAAACGTCCGTTCATCGATCGCCGGAGCGCATTTTCTGCTCCAGTTCCTCCAACGATATGCCTTTGGTTTCAGGCATCAAAAAGAGAACAAAGAGAAGTTGCAAGACCATCATAAATCCGAAGAATACAAATATTGGCCAGGGGTTGTCTTTAAAAATTCCATGGTCTGCATCCAAGAAAATAGGCGTGAGCAATGTGATGAGTGCAGCAAAAACCCAGTGAGTTCCCGTACCCCAACTTTGGCCAAAAGCCCTGACCTTATTGGGAAAAATCTCGGATATAAATACCCAGATGACCGCTCCCTGGCCAATGGCATGTGCCCCGATAAAGACCAGGATGAAGATCAGTAATATCGTGGAACTTGCGCCGCTATAAAAACACCAGCCCACCATGAACAAGCTAATGATGTAGCCAAGAGACCCTATTTTCATCAGCTGTTTTCTTCCCAGTTGATCGATCAGGCGTATACCGATCAGTGTAAATATAAGATTGACGATCCCAATAGAAATCGAGCTGAATAAAGATTCTCTGGCTGCTAATCCCGCTCGCTCCAGTATTTCCGGAGCATAGTAAAGCACAAAATTGATCCCTGATAATTGATTAAAAAATGCGATCAAAAATGCAAGTATCAAGGGTTTTTTATAAATCTTCGAAAAGAGCCTTTCTTTCCCGGTAGTACTGCTTTCAGAGTGTTTGATCTCTGCCAGTTTTTCAAGGGCATGTTCCTTGTTAGAGAGGAATTCGAGCGCTTTTAAGCCAGCGGTTTCATCGTGTTTTTTAAGAATCAACCACCTCGGACTATTAGGTATTTTTAAAACCATAAGACTATATGCTAAGGCCGGAATAGCTTCTACTCCCAGCATCCATCTCCAGTCGTTCACACCATCAAAGCCTTTAAGGAGGTAGTTCGAGATAAAGGCAATAAAAATGCCGAATACGATATTAAACTGGTAAAG
>JBDNAQ010000127.1:0-16967 GCA_039768345.1 Flavobacteriaceae bacterium | reverse complement strand
GATCTGGATCTGGACGATGATGGAATCGTAAACAGTTTTGAGGATCTGAATCTTGATGGCGACAATGATGCAGCCACGAATCCTACTGATACTGACTCCGATGGTATTCCGGATTATCTGGATATAGATAGCGACAATGATGGTATTCCGGATAATGTGGAAGCACAGACTACCTCCGGATATATAATTCCAAGTGGACTAGATGCGAATGGAAATGGTCTGGATGATGCCTACGACAACGGTGGTGTTGGGCTTATTCCTGTTGATACCGATGGAGATGGGCTGCCGGATTATGTAGACGGCGACAGCGACGATGATAATGTTCCGGATTATATCGAAGGACATGATCAGGACGCAGATGGCATACCGGATGTCACATTTATAGGATCTGATAAGGATAATGACGGGCTCGACGATGGATTTGAAGGATCTGTAGCCATCGATTCGGACGTAAACGATGAAATTGACAGTCCGTTCGACGATCTTCCGAATACCGATGGAGATTCCGAGTCGGATTACAGGGACATAGATGATGATGATGATGGAGTACCAACAGCCGAAGAAGATACCAATGGTGATGGTGACTACAGTAATGATGATATCGACGACGATGGTATTCCTGACTATCTGGAACCTAATTACAGTGGAGACGATATCGAAGTATTCAATGTCGTTACACCAAATGGAGATGGTATTCACGATGTACTGACTATTAGCGGCCTTGAAAACTTCCCGAACAACACTATTCGGATTTACAACCGATGGGGTGTTCAGGTATTCCAGACCAGGGCGTATGATACGCAGGGTAATGTCTTCGACGGAACATCAGAAGGAAGAGTGACGGTGGATAGGGACAACAAACTGCCGGTGGGCACATATTTCTATATCCTGGATTATGAAAATGAATTCGGCGAGATGAAATCGATATCCGGATACTTATATATCAACAGATAATGGGGGTGATTTTGAAAAAAAATGATTTCAGTTTCGTACGTAAATCAGTCGTACTAATAATATGTATTATTTGCGGCACCTTCCAATTGATCTATGGTCAGCAGGATGCGCAGTATACACAGTATATGTACAATACCATTAGTATAAATCCTGGTTATGCCGGTTCCAGAGGTCATATGAGTATCGCGGCTCTTCATCGTTCACAATGGGTTGGGCTTGATGGAGCACCTAAAACACAGACACTGAACCTGCACACACCGATAGGGTACCGTGGAATGGGTTTGGGCATATCGGTAGTCAACGATCAAATTGGTCCTACTTCCGAAACTTATTTCGATCTTGATTTCTCGTATACCATTCAGACTTCCAAAGATGCCCGACTGAGTTTTGGTCTAAAAGCCAGTGCACATCTTCTCGATGTTCGATTTTCAGAACTGAATCAGGATATTTCTAATCCCGGCGGTCCGGATCCGACATTACAACAAGACATCCAAAACAGATTTTCACCCAATATAGGAGGAGGGGTGTACTACCATACGCAAAGGTTTTATCTGGGCTTATCTGTACCAAGAATTCTGGAAACCACCCATTTTGAAGAGTCATCACTCTCCACAGCTAAAGAGCAGATGAATCTATACCTGATAACTGGTTACGTCTTTGATTTGGACGCTTTTTGGAAATTTAAGCCGGCCATTTTAACTAAAGTGGTTCAGGGAGCCCCATTACAATTAGATCTCTCGGCCAATTTCATGTATAACGATAAGTTTATAATGGGTCTGGCCTATCGTTGGGATGCAGCTGTTAGCGCCTTAGCCGGGTTCCAGGTATCCCCTGCCTTTCTAATAGGTTTGGCCTACGACAGAGAAATTACCGAATTGGGCCAGGCTGTCTTTAATGATGGTTCCTTCGAGATCATTCTCCGATACGATTTTGTCAAGGTACAGGACAACCTGAAATCACCCAGATTCTTTTAAACACTTTCTTTTTTTTTTACATTTATGACGCGCTTAACCCTTTTAACAAGCTAAAGGTATTATTTTAGCGAGGTGAAAGAAGAATTGGTAATTCTGGTGAATGAGCAAGACGAGGTTCTCGGTACTATGCCGAAAATGGAAGCTCATGAAAAAGCGGTATTACATCGGGCATTTTCGGTTTTTGTCCTCAATGATAATGGAGAAATTATGTTGCAACAAAGAGCGGCCGATAAATACCATTCCCCATTGTTATGGACCAATACCTGTTGCAGTCATCAAAGGGTAGGGGAAACAAATATCAAGGCCGGAACAAGGCGCTTAAAGGAAGAAATGGGATTTACAACCAAGCTAAAAGAGTTGTTTTCCTTTGTGTACAAGGCACCTTTCGACAACGGTCTTACAGAACACGAACTCGACCATGTTATGGTTGGATTTTATAATAATCCACCAATGTTAAATCCAGATGAAGTGGCCGATTGGAAGTGGGCTAAGCCTGCAGATATCAAGAACGATATTCAGATCAATCCGGGCCAGTACACCGCTTGGTTTAAGATAATATTCGAACGTTTTTACGATCATATTCTAAATAATCAATTCTCCTGATGAGAGTAAAAGTCAGCAGAAAGGCACATTTTAATGCGGCGCATCGCTTACATAATAAAGCTTGGGATGAGGTCACCAATCAAGAGGTTTTTGGTAAGTGCAATAATCCTCACTTTCATGGGCATAATTATGAACTCATCGTCAGTGTTTTGGGTGATATAGATCAGGAAACTGGCTATGTGATGGATATGAAAACCTTGAAAGACCTTATTAAAGCTGAAATTGAAGACGCTTTTGATCATAAGAACCTGAATCTCGAGGTCCCCGAATTCGCAAATCTTATCCCTACGGCCGAAAATATAGCAGTAGTCATCTGGAATAAACTAAGGCCCCAAATCGATGCTGATAAAGAATTGGAGGTGATCCTGTATGAAACGCCAAGAAATTTTGTCACTTATACCGGTCCCTAAGTACTTAAAACACCTAAGCGCTTTCTCACCTGAACAAATTCACAAGCTTTTGCCGGTTAAAGTCTCCTTTGAAAAATTGTAGCTTTGCACCACAAATGGTTAAAAACTATAATTGTTATTTGATTTCTCATGACTTGTCATTGAAGTTTGGTCGATAAGATGAATAAGAGCAATTTATATCCATTAAAATTTAAACCCATTCTCAAGGAGCGCCTGTGGGGCGGAGCTAAACTTAGAAGCTTGCTCAAAAAGCCTATTCTTAGTGATACCACTGGCGAGAGCTGGGAAATATCAGCTGTACCGGGTGATATTTCGGTAGTTGTCAATGGACCACTCAAGGAGACAAACCTGCAACAGTTAATAGATGGGTACGGTGAGGATCTTCTGGGTTCTAATGTTGTTGAGAGGTTTGGAAGCGATTTCCCTATCCTTATTAAATTTATAGATGCAGCAAAAGATTTGTCGATTCAGGTCCATCCCAATGATGAACTGGCACAGAAACGTCACAACTCGATGGGCAAGACCGAGATGTGGCATGTAATGGATGCCGATAAAGACGCCCGGCTGATAATAGGATTTAAAAATGAGGTAACTACTGAAGAATATATATCCAGCCTGGAATCGAACAAACTGCCCGATTTGCTCCATGATGAGTTTGTTAAAAAAGGAGATACTTTTATGATCAATGCCGGCCGGGTTCATGCTATTGGCGCCGGTGTTCTACTTGTTGAGATTCAGCAAACTTCAGATGTTACCTATCGAATTTACGACTTTAATCGGCGTAATAAAGAGGGTGATTTAAGAGAACTTCACACGCAGGAAGCTTTGGATGCTATAGACTACTCCTCTAATCAGGATTTTAGAGTGGACTATAGTGATATAGCGGGCGAATCGAACACCATGGTTCGTTCACCATATTTTAATACGAGCTATCTCAGATTAGAGGAAAACAAACTTCTGGATCTCAAGGCGCGTGATTCATTTACCATTTATATATGTGTTTCCGGTAATGCTATACTTCAGACAGACTCAACCCGGGTGTCCATGTGTCTTGGTGAAACCGTTTTACTTCCGGCCAGTATCGATGAATTGATGATAATAACGCCTGGTGTTACTCTACTTGAGGTTACAATATGAAATTCTGTACCTTTACAAAAATCTTTGATCATGGCTAGTATTCGAGACCTTAAGAAGGATATTAATAATGTTTTTGGCGATATTATTGAAGCCGTTTATATTTTAGAAGATAGCAAGGAAAATCAGGAATCTAAGGAAGGGACTGCTATTATTGAAAGCGCTATTACTGCCTTTGACGAACTGATTGCCCAGGTCAATAAGCGTGATGTTGAAAACAGAAGCGCTCACCTGGAAAAAGTCAGGGCAGATTTGGAAAAAAAGGCAAAAACGCTGATCGACAAAGTCAACAAACTTGGCTGAAAGATCCTTCTCTCTTTAATTCCTCGGAATTTCCTTCAAATATTCTTCGAGTCGCAGACCGTATTTAGAACCGGCGATATTCGGATCCAGAGCATTGTAGATAGAATCCAGATACTTCGGATTGGCATCGGCAACTTCCGTCAGTGCCAGGTAGGGAGCGATATACGAATCACTGTTATTCATGGCGAAATTCAGCGTATATAAATATCCCCTCAGAATTGTTTTATCACTGAGTTTTTGAATAGAATCCATGGCGATTGAATCAGCTTGAATAGCTGGATCCGAGGCTATTCTGACTAATTCCAGGCTCTTGCTGTGGAATTTGCTCATCACTTCATTGTATTGTTCCAATTTGAGCTGAGTTTCCGATCCCTGAATATCCGCTTTGGTCTGGAAAGTGTTCCAGGTAGTATTGATAGTTATCAATCCCGGTTCCCCGAAAAAAGTTATGCGATCGTTGAATTCGTTATTGTCGGCCTTTTTAAGGTATAGATAATAGATCTCAGGGCTCTGTAGCTCAGTTTCGAAACGAAATCTGCCGTCGCCCTCAACTTCCATAGAATCAACAGTTGTCAATACAGAATCGGGTACATGTTGCAGATATAGGGTGCCTTTTTTGAGTCCCTGAACGTTACCTTCAACGATCATCTGATTCTCCCCGGGCTCACTATCACAAGCGCTGATAAAAAAAACAAGGAAAATACCGGCAATCAAATATTTCATATCGTACTAATTGAAGCGCAAATATCGATAAACCGTTATTGAATTCTAAACTTTTGCGGCGATTTCCATAAGCAGACCACAAATATAGGCCCCTGCAGTACCCACCACGTATCCAAGTACGGCTAACAGTATTCCCACTGAGGCCAGTGAAGGATGGAATTCTGCGGCCACAACAGGAGCGGAAGCTGCGCCACCCACATTAGCCTGACTCCCTACAGCCAGAAAGAAATAGGGGGCTTTAATCCATTTGGCAACCAAAATCAGCAAACCGGCATGAATTGAGATCCAGATCAACCCCACTGCGATCAAACCGGGTTTCTCAAGGAAAGTACTTAAGTCCATTTTCATCCCAATGGTGGCCACCAGGATATAGATAAAAAATCCACCAATTTTACTGGCGCCGGCACCTTCATAGGATTTAGCTTTGGTAAACGAAAGCAATATGCCTATGGTGGTCGAGAACACAACCATCCAAAGAAATTTAGAGCCTAAGGAAGAAAGTGCTTTTTGCTTGTTGCGGATCACCTCAAAGTTATTTTCCAGAAACTCTGCGAAATGATGCCCGAGGAGATGGGATAGCCCTACGGCTGTAAATGCCAGGCCGGCGAGGATAACATAATCGTTCAGCGTTGTAATCCGGGTAATGCGCTCTGTATATTCCGTTACTTTTTGCTTAAGAATCTCGATAGATGATGTGTCCGATTTTAACCATTTGTCTATTCGATCTGATTTCCCGATTCCCAGTAAAATAATGGCCATCCACAGATTGGCTACCACTATGTCGATCAATACCATGTCGCCAAATTTTTTGGGATTGTAGGCGAAGACCTCGAGCATGGCAGCCTGGTTTGCCCCACCCCCGATCCAACTTCCGGCAATGGTAGCCAGACCCCTCCATACGGCATCAAAACCCACACCACCTACGGTTTCCGGGGAAATTGCAGAGACGATCAGGATCGCAATAGGGCCGCCGATAATTATGCCTACGGTTCCGGTTAAAAACATAATAAGTGCCTTTGAACCAAGATTTATTATAGCTTTTAGGTCTATGCTGAGGGTCATCAATACCAGGGCTGCAGGCAGTAAATAACGACTCGCCACGAAATACAGATTAGAATTTTCTTCCGATATAATTCCGGCCGTTGTGAGTATCGCAGGAAGCATATAACATACCAAAAGTGTAGGGACTATCCCGTAAAACTTTTTCCAGAATCCTTTTTTGATAGAGGAAGTATAGAAAACGAAACCCAGGCAAAGACTAAGTATTCCGAAAATGACGGTGTCGTCGGTAAATGGTAATTGGTTCATAAGTTAGGTGGTATCAGTACGGAACCAAATATAATGAAAATTAAGTGTGGGCAATACGCCTGGATAAGCCTTAGATATTAAGCCAGTAGGATATTTTCAAATTTATCGAGCGAAACCTGGGCGCGAATCCATCAACGAAATAGTTGTCGTTGTATACCAGGAAAAGGTCAGATAAAGGGGCAAAGCGCCATTGAAGTCTGGAGTTGATACCGAGATTGTCTCTCTGATTGCTGTATTGTATGAGCGTCGACCAGAATACAGATTTACTAAAAGTGATGTCGAACCCAGGACTTAATAGCCAAAGGTCGGCATCCGGATAAGGATCTGGCAGTCGGATTCCATCGTAGTTCATCAGCAGCCTGAACTGCACCTTGGGCTGGATCAACAATACCGCCTGACCTCCGATTGAAAAACGTTTACCGTTAAAGAATCCCCCATAGGAGGTCTCAATACCAAATGAAAAAGTCTGCGCCCGGTTCGACCTGTATTCCACACCCGCGACGTCGAAAGTATAGCCCTGATTCCCAGGTAATGGAACTCCCCCTTCTGTATCTGTAGGATCGAAGGGCTCGGTAAGGTAGACATATCGATTAATATAGTCTACTTCCACTTCTGACTGATCCTGAAACAGGGCTTCCCAAGCGGCTCTAACGAAGCCGTCTGTTCTCTGATAATCAAGGGTCGGACGGAAAATGGTATTGGCAAAGATGCCGAACCTGTGATTGTTGATAATATTTCCCGTAGGCCAAAAAACACGTTCTGCCCGAACTGTGGGTTTAATTATGTCGGTTCTACGAATGAAGCCGAGATCCGACCTAAAATCGTTATCCACATAAACAATATCGCTTTGAAAATTCCAAAAACGCGAGTTCCACCCAAGATTGGCACTGGCCGAAATATTACCTTTATTATCACCCGGTTGAAAAGATTTGTGGACGTAAAAACGTCCTACCCACTTGTTATCCGCTGTGTTGAGATTATAGTCGATCCCCACCACCCGGTTATACTCGTCTTCGGGATCCAGAAATTCGTAATTACCCACCGTCTCTCTGTTGATAAAGAACATACTAATATTGGAGCGGGCAAACATCTTCCGCTGCAATACAAACATCGAATTGTTGTTTGAAGCGATTTGATTATCCGGATCTTCATCGGTCTGGATACTAAACAAACCTAGTCGCCAATTCTCATCTATTTTTCCGCTGAGTCTTGCTCCAGCAATTATCTTGTTTTCAATAGTATTGTCTGCAGTATCCTGGGCGATCCCTATCCTTCTGGAAAAAAATGGGTTTGCATCTCTGCGATCTCCGAAGTTTCCAAATAGATCACCATTGTCGATAAAGAACTGACGCCGTTCGGGCAACCCAATTTCGAAACGGGTCAAATTAGTAAAAATAGCATCAACCTCTACGTTTGAAAAATCAGGATTAATAGTCACATCAAGGTTCATGCTGTTCCCAATGCTTAACTTGGCATCTCCACCTACCTGGAAGTCTGTATCACTATTATCACTTTCAAAATCTTTTAATGCTATCCCATTTACATAGGGGATGAGCGCCATTGGGGTCCTTGATTTCCCCAGAGGCTTCTCAAAGATCATATCGCCCATGAATCCTAGATTCGTTACATTCTGATTTTGAGGGATCCTGGGCCAGTTACTCCTCTCATTACTCTGAAATTCGAAGCGGTAACTCTGAAACCTCCATTTTGTCTCCCCTTCCTTGAATTTGAAGGAAGTTAGAGGGATGGCCATTTCAGCGACATAATATTTATCATGCACTTTTGTCTCGCCGCGCCACTTTACATCCCAGGCTGTAATGAAATTATCGAAAGAAACACCACCTCCCGCAATAAGTGCTTCTCGTCTCACGCCGAGGGCATTGATACCAAAAAGGAAGGCGTTTTGTCCGTCGTTAAAAGTATCGAAGAGGAGGCTGATATTATCGCTATTACCTGCCCGAAAATCGCGTTTAAGCGATGGAATAGTATAATCATTTCCAGGGGCATGTTGCACGATGCCGATATAGAGCGTTGTATTGCTAACCAGCATCTTTATTTCGGTCTGGTGTACAGCCAGTACCGAATCGGTTGGAAAGTATTGTTGAAAATCACTGGGGCCATCTGCCTGCTTCCATATCGGCTCATCTAATGCACCATCGATCGTGATCTCCTCCGATATAAATTTAACCGTAAATGTTCTCGGGGATTCCTGACCAAATGCAATGCATACAAAAAAGAGTATTACATAATTGGTTAGTGTTTTGGTCATCAAAGTCGCTTTATTCAGCCACGCCAAATTTAACACAACAAATCGTTAAATAAATCCCAAATTTTTAAACCAAATATGTACTAAAGACCTGTCTTATCTTTGAACTTTTTACTCTTTTTCTTTTTAGGATTTTTGAATAAACGTTTAAAAAAATTATCCCTGACCACTGGTTGGCAATCCAGGGCATTAAGTACTTCTTCGCCTGGGGTTTCGAACCTGGCAGCCGTAATCGGTCTGAACTCTGGTCTTTGATTGAGTTCCAGCATCAGTAAGGCAAATAGCGGCAAGGCAGCACTGGCCCCCTGGCCAAGTGAAGTGTCTTTAAACCCGATCTCATGATGATCCAGACCCACCCAGCTACCGTGTATTAATCTGGGTGTTATGGCAACAAACCAGGCATCTTTGTTGTTTTGTGTTGTACCGGTCTTGCCTGCAATATCGTTTTTAAGTCCGTATTTCGACCTTAACCTGGAGGCAGTTCCCTGGTTTACCACAGATTTCATAAACTCAAGCATTAGGAGTCGGTTGTGTTCCGAAAAGGCAGGATCTGCCGGTGCAGTTTCACTTTGTTTATGTAAAACTTCTCCCTGGTTATCTGTGATGGTTTGAACCAAATATGGAGTCACAGGTCTGCCATGGTTTATATAACTGGCATAGGCTCCTACTAATTCCTCGAGCCTGATTTCACCGGTTCCCAATGCTAGCGAAGGAAGCTCGGGCAAAGGACTGCTAATCCCCATTTTTTTGGCTGTGTTTATCACTACAGGAATACTGGTTTGCTCCAGAACTTTTACAGAGACCGTATTCACAGATCGGCTAAGTGCTTCCTGCATAGAATAATTGAGATAGGTCTCATTTTTCTTCGAGCTATTGCCGGGCGACCAGCCTTCCAGGTTCTTATATTCTATTTCCTGAGCGGAAAAGTGAGTGCAAGGTCCTATCCCTGCTTCTAATGCGGCGGTATAAACAATCGGTTTAAAGGTAGATCCAACCTGGCGACGACTTTGAGATACATGATCATATTTATAATGATCAAAATCTATCCCCCCAATCCATGTTTTGACTGCACCACTTGTTGGGTCGATACTGACAGATCCGGTGTTTAAGAATTTCATGTAGTGAACAAGGCTGTCGAGGGAACTCGCCATTTTGGTAAACTCACCATCCCAGTTTACCAATGTCATTTCCCTTTTGAGATTCAGACTGTCCCAGGCCTGTTCTTCATTTAAACCTTTATCCAAAAGACGACGGTAGGCCTCCGAATTTTTGGCAACTCGATCAACGAATGATCTGTCGGCCAGCCAGGGGGCGTTCTTGCCATAACTTTTTTCAAATGCACGCTGGAGAGCAGACATATGCTTCCGCATTACCTTTTCAGCGAGAGACTGCATTTCGTAGTCGAGTGTGGTATAGATCTTTAAACCTGAAGTGTAGAGATTATAAGCTTTCTCATTCGTGTTGTTTTCCTCGCACCATTTCTCCATTAGTTGGCGCACCTCCTCTCTGAAATAAGGAGCTATCCCGCTGCTGTGATCATAATTCTGATATTGCAGTCGCAGGGGTAATCCGGCAAGGCTGTCTGCTTCATCAGTCTCTAATGCATTAGATTCCTCCATTGCCCTTAACACAGTATTTCTCCGGCTAAGGCTCCTCTTTGGGAATATCCTGGGATTATAGAGATAGGTCGCTTTCAGCATCCCTGTTAGGACAGCGGCTTCCTCAAGACCAAGTTCTTTTGCATGCTTATTAAAAAACCTGAGTGAAGCGCTTTCGATGCCGAAAGTGTTATCACCGAAAGAAACTGTATTCAGATAGTGTTCAATGACTTCTTCCTTGCAATATACCTTCTCCAGGCGCCGGGCAATGATCATTTCCTTAAACTTATCCACGACAAGATAAAAAGCACCACGCCTCTTCCTGGGATAAAGATTTTTAGCCAATTGCTGACTCAGGGTACTGCCTCCGCCGGAAGAATCGTCGCCTAGTAGGATGGTCTTAAACCCTACACGAAACAGACTTC
This sequence comes from Flavobacteriaceae bacterium, assembly GCA_039768345.1. GTDB lineage: Bacteria > Bacteroidota > Bacteroidia > Flavobacteriales > Flavobacteriaceae > JAHEJJ01. The sequence goes on along the minus strand of JBDNAQ010000127.1, from coordinate 6,269 downwards.
TATAGTCCACACCATGATGATCATAAAAACGCCGGTCTTCAATGGCGATTAATGCTTCAACCAAATGTGGCGGGAGATCTGCGTATTTTACAGGTTGCCGATCGTAGAGGTAGTATTTACCAATCAATACACTGTCGGCCGAAAACACTTCAGATGCTTCTTGATATTGAATATCAGACAAATCTTGTCTGCTCGGGATGGGTCCCCATAGTCCGAAATAGATGCTAAGTACAAAAATAAGCGCAGCGCCTGCAAGCCCTAATGCAACTCTTAGCCCATATTTCCATAATTTATTGACCCTTTTCATAAGACTCTCTACGGATGATCGTGCAATATGTACGTAATTTTTTGAAGTTGGATATGACTTAACAATAGATTAATGCTCTATACCGTACATTTAGTTTAAATTTCACATATGAAAATAACAATGTTCCTCTGGCTGTTTTGCTTTCAAATCAGCTTTGCCACGACGCCCTACTGGTCCAAGACAGGTCATAGGGTTACCGGTGAGATCGCACAGCGACACCTCAGTAAAAAGGCAAGAAAAGCCTTGAACAAATTACTCGATGGGCAGAGCCTTGCTGAGGTATCGAATTATGCCGATGAAATCAAATCCGATGATAGATATAATGAATTCTATTCCTGGCATTATGTGAATCTTCCTTTAGACAAAAAGTATTCAGATGTAGAGCCCGATCCTTCCGGGGATATCGTCATAGGTATACAAAAATGCATATCCGTACTTGAAGCAGAAGACAGCGACCGTGCCGACAAGGTATTTTATTTAAAGATGCTGGTGCATTTCCTTGGCGACCTGCATCAACCCATGCACGTGGGCAAAAAGTCAGACAAGGGGGGTAATGATTTACAGCTTCGCTGGTTCAACACAGGCACAAATCTTCATAAGGTCTGGGATTACCATATGATACATGATTTTGCGATGAGTTATAGCGAGTTGGCCGACAAACTCCCGGAACTTCCCAGGAGCGAAATTAAGGAAATACAAAAAGGAGATGTGTATCAATGGGTAGAGGAAACCCACAAGATCACCAATGAGGTATATGCAGATGTAAAGGTGGGGGAAAAACTGGGATACCGTTATAGCTATAAATATTGGCCCGTAGTTGAACGGCAGCTGTTGGTAGGTGGATTACGTCTGGCCGGACTCCTGAATGATCTATTCGGGTAATAATTTTTGTGCTTATTTACACCTGTTTGGCTCAAAATTCGGGTCGAACTGCTGATAGTTACCGATTAATGGTCATCAACCTAAAATCAGTTGTTTGGGCCGTGTTATAAATGACAGTTTAACCCGGAAAACCCACCATTACCCGAGACTAAAAATATCGGCATATAATTTGTAGTTATATTGATATAACGTTACGTATGAGGACATTAACATACGATGCCGGGATGTTAAAGGCAGTACTTAACGTGCAAAATAAAACGGTACTAAAAAATCGGTTTTTTAACCGATTTTTTATTTGATGACCCTAAAGGTTAAGTTGATGCGGGGATTCATGATTTTTTTTGACTTCGGGATTTGATGGAGCCAGCAATGTTGAGTGGCCCCCCGCATCAGCAATAGACTACCATGTTCCAATAAGAGACTTTTCTTTAATTCTTTTCTTTTTTTGTGCTTGAGATGAAACATGCGTGCCTCTCCAAGTGAAACCGACGCAATTACCGGATTGAGACCCAATTCCTTTTCATCATCGGCGTGCCAGCCATTACTGTCCGAACCGTTGCGGTAGAGATTCATCAGACAGCTGGTAAACTTTAACTGCGTAAGCTCGTCCAGTTTTCGTTTCAGCTCCTGTAATTTTATATCAAAAGGATGAGGATCCATAACAATATTGGAATAGGAATACGATTTTCCATTGTTTCCATAAAGCGCAGTAAGTCTGGGTTGGAGATATGTCTTACCATATACGCGGATGTCATCCTGTTGCCATAGTCCATTGTTTAGAAAATATCTGAAATACCCGTCTGCTTTCTGCTTGCCCAGAAATTCGGGGTAATAGATAATCTCGCTGTCTGGCAGCTTGAGCCTAATCCCATTCAACTGTTCACCGGCTTTCAATGGAGGATCTTTTTCAGTTCATTTCGATATTCAGAAGGGCTTTTTCCGGTAAATGCCTTAAAGGACTTGTTAAAATGCGAGAAGTTATTAAAACCGCTCTCCAAACATACCTCGGTGATACTTATGGGCTGTTCAGCCAGCAGTTTGCTGGCATGTACAAGTCGGTATTCATTAACAAACTGAACAAAAGTTTTGTTGGTGATTTTTTTAAAATATCGACAAAACGATGGTATCGTCATATTTACCTTATCGGATATGTCGGCCAGTGTGATATCCTCTTGAAAATTATTTTTCACATAATTGAAAACCACGTTGATACGGTCGTTGTCCTTCACTTCGGTCTCCATGGCAAATCCTTCTGCGTTGAGCACCTTAAATTCGGTCGAATGGCTTAGATCGTTAAGAATATTGAGAATGGACAATAGTCGCTGAAAATCGGTTTGCTCCTCCAGCTTTTCCATTTTCTCCCCAATTATACGTTTTGTATCACCATAGAAGGCAACACCGCTTTTGGCTACTTCAAAAAGGTCCTGGATTTTCCTCATCTCCGGAATACTAAAAAAATCATTTCCCAGGAAATCTGTCTTCATCTGAACCAGTGCTTCCGACTTGTTCCCTGTGAACTTGTCGGTAAATCCGCAATGGGGTAGATTACTGCCAATAAGAATAAGGTCTCCTTCAGAATAATAAGACAGGTGGCTTCCTATCTGACGTTTACCAGCCCCACCATTTACATATACCAATTCAATTTCCGGATGATAGTGCCAGATGGAATCCTTATTCAATCGGCGGGCGTTGAATTTGTTATAAGTGAACGAATTCCCGAAGTCGGGCTCAATAACTTCAAATGTCGGTTTTTGATTCGCCATGTATCGCAATCTTTTTTATATAAAGATATCTCTGATTCATCTATCCATACTTTGCAAAATTACCTAATATATGTGCTATATTAACATTAACGAATTGTTAAGAGATAATTGATGATAAAATAGCATATATATTGGAAAATACTGTGGTTGTTTCAGGCATATTCTGCGCCTACTTTTGTCATGAATTTATTCATTAATCTAAAAAAGAATATTATGAAAACAATTGCACGAATTACCACAGTTACAGCATTGATGCTTGCCACAGTGGCAGGCCATGCTAACGGAACAGATTTCGTAATTTCCGGACCCAATTCGGATACGGAATTGGAAATCTTGGAATCCGCAGATAAAGGAAAAAGGATTTTCCGCCAGCAAGGTGACATGGTTTACCTCAATATGCTGAATCTCTTAGGAGAGGAAGTGAAAATCAAGGTATTTGACAGTTCTGGTCGCATCCTTTTTACCGAAGTGATCAGGAACGACAGTACGATAGAAAAGGCGTTTAATTTTAAAAATGCTTATGCCGATAGCTATACCGTAATGGTTAAAGATAGTGAAGGTACGTACCGCGAAAACATCCTAATAAAATAATCGTCAATCATCAACTTTAAAGAAGGAGGGTTTAATCACCCTCCTTTTTTTATATACCTCATCAGCTTATTGCGTTTAGTCATGGGTAGCGCTTCATTGGCCAGCGCCAACCGGAGTATTGCAGGGTCCTTTTCCCTGCTGAACAAAAGGGTAAAAAAATCTTTAACGCTAAGCTCGTTTGCTGATCTTGATATCAAATTAATGGAATCGCCTCGTCTTACTTCGCCTTCTTTCAAAACCCTGACATAGGTGCCAGGACAAGAACGCGCGATAAATTGTGCCAGTATCTCTTGGTTGCCGAAGCGTAATCCCAGTTTATAACAGGGTTCTCTGGGCTGACTGACCTCAACCTGTGCCGTCCCGATCTCATATATATCACCAATGCGGACAGTTTTCTCATCGAGGTCATCAACGGTGAGATTCTCACCGAACATACCCCAGTTCCATTCCAATTTGGGGTAAATTGATTTCCAATATGGGTATTCCCCGGCAGAAAACAGGTAGCATGCCTTGTGAACGCCACCATGCACTTTTCTGTCGGCTACATGATCCTTGTCTACTGATTCCCGCTTAAGGAAAATAGGCCCATCGACGGGGGTTTTGTAGATGCCGGTAATTATTTTTTTCCCTTTCCAGAGAACTTCTTTCGGTTGCGACAGATTGGTAGAAGTGATCCTCATTAAGTAAAAATAGAAAACCAATGCATAATATGCATTGGTTTACAGCTCGTATTTGAAATTGATCAGTTTGCCTGACTCAATTTTTTAGTCAAAGTAAAGCCAACAAATAACCCGATTCCGGCCATTAGGAAAATCGTCCCGGGATAGGCAACTTCTTCATACATGTTTAGTGAGTGCACCATGAAGGAGGCGATAAAAACTGCCAGTCCGATGCTCATGAGCAAAACGGAAAGATTAAGTAACAAGACTTTCCAAAAAGAATAGGTGCCACCACTATGGCCTTTGATAAATATACTGGCTTCTGCCCCTTTTTCTATAAGGGCCAATCTTTCCTTGTTACGGGTGGAAAAGAAGAGATAAAAAATACCGAATACCACCACAAATAGACTTATAAATACTACTCCTACCATAAGATTGTTTTTTAATTGATTAAATGAACTTAATTACCATTTGGACGACATAAACTTAGCTTGGGTTACAACAATGCTGATTTTTTTGTAACCAACAGGGGTAAATAGGCGTCTTATCTTATGATGAGCCGCTTAACCGACCAGGAGATCATAATACAAGTGAGGGCAGGGGACACCGCGACGTTTTCCGTGCTGGTGGATCGGTATAAGTCAATGGTCTTTACTGTAGCCATACGGATGATCAAACAAAGAGAAGATGCTGAAGAAGTAGCCCAGGATGTTTTTCTCAGCGCCTATGGTGCTTTAGAGACATTTCGCGGAGATAGTAAGATCTCAACCTGGCTATACCGAATTGCCTATCGCAAATCACTCGATCATATAAAGAAGAAAAAACGAAAGATAATAACCGAGTTTGCAGATGTTTCGGAACGTTTCGATATCGGAGCTATGGACCAGCAAATGAATAGCCTGGAACAAAATGAGCGAAACCAATGTGTAAAAGCGGCTATTGAAGAATTGGCAGGAGATGATGCCTTACTTATTACGCTTTTTTATCTGAAAGAACTTAGTTTAAAGGAGATAGAGCAGATAACAGGGTTTTCATCCAATACGGTTAAAGTAAGGATCTTCCGGGGGAGAAAGCGACTCCTCGAAATACTTAAAAGACGACTTGAACCAGAAATAATTAAAGCATATGAAGGAAGAACAGGATAGGAAAGCTGATGAATTCATAAGAAAATTGGTGGTAGAAGCAGGTGCTGATCAGCCTTCTGATCAATTTACCCAATCGCTGATGAAGAAGATTGGTCAAGAGCAACTCCAGTCATCTGTAACCCGCTATCAACCCCTTATTTCGAAAAAGGGATGGTTACCGATTGCGGCAACAATTCTCGGTATATGTTTTATTCTTCTGACAGGGGATTGGCAGCAAGATTGGTCTGCCGTGCCCATTCCGTTCCTTGATGAAATAGGTGCACTGTTCCATTCGGATAGATATGCAGGTATGCTAAATATGAACAGCATCAGTGTTGACCATACTGTAGTGTATGCTTTACTGATGCTGTCCTTTTTCTTCTATATTCAGATCATTTATCTGAAGAAATTTCTCAGATGATCATCTTTATTTGATCATCTGGTAACTTCTCTGAATGAACTGGGTGAGTTCCTCACCTTTAAGCAAACCTTTTGATAGCCTTGCCAGGTCGAGCGACTGGTTGATGAGTCTTTCCCTTTTCTTGGCTGTCTTGGTATTGAGTATTTCATATACAAGCTCGTGATTCGTATTAACCACCAGGTTGTACATATCGGGCATGTTCCCCATGCCAAACATTCCTCCTCCACCTCCGGTGCGCTGCATATCCTTCATCCTTCTCATGAATTCAGGTTCGGTAATTATAAAAGGTGAATCGCCGCTGTCCATAGGCTCCATCTGTATGGTATAGCCTTTGTCTGACAAAACCTCTTCTATGTTCTGCTTGAGCTTGTCATTTTCTTCATCCGAGAGTTTGCTGATCCTGGTATCTTCCTTCTTGACAAGGTTATCCAGATGATCTGCATCTACCCTGGCAAACGTTATATTTTCTTTTGAGGTCTCAAGTTTCTGCAGCAAATGTGTCACAATAGGACTATCTAATAG
>JBDNAQ010000126.1:0-6885 GCA_039768345.1 Flavobacteriaceae bacterium | reverse complement strand
TCACACTCGAAAAATTCAATATTGTAAAACCAGTTAGTAAACGACAACCAGGGGGTAATGCGTAAACTTCTTTTCATACTCAGTTTTCTGGTAGTTCCTTACCTATATGCCCAGGAATCAGAGCCTGAGGAAAAGAGAGAATTGCAGAAATTTCAGGAAACTGAAAATACACTCGAACAACTTAATTTCTTTTTCAATACCACGAATCGCTACCAGGACGATTCGGCCTACGACTGGCTTGATGCGGTCAATGCTTCATTGATTAATGCTCAAAGATTGGGAGATTCAGTCGAGGTAGATCATTATAAAATTATGCAGTCTCAGATCTTTTATGATTTGGGCGATTATGATAAAAGTGTGGCCATTGTTAAGGAGCTGCATAAAAATATCGATAAATACGATATCGAACTCAAAGGGGTCATGCTCGATCTACTGGATCAGAATTATTCCCAATTGCAATTCTATGACAGGCAGATTGAAATTCGTAAGGAGAAGAGAGAATTAGGACTTACCGATAATGTTGCTTTCTATGATATCTATTCCAATCTGGGATTGCACAGAAGAGCAATGAACGAATATATCATGGAGGTCAAGAAGGGAATACCCGAGAATGATTTCTATGGACTGGCCGAATACCACAACAATGTTGGTAATTATCTCCGGTTAGATAAATCGGCCTCCACTGCCATCACCAATCTTTTAAAAGGCAAAGGATTTATCGATGTATTTCTCAATGACCTCAGCACTGTAAAAACTGAAAATGAAATCGCTCAGGGTGAGCTCTTAAAAGCTATTATCGAAGGCAACATTGGGAAAAGCTACGTGCAGCTTAATAAATGCGATGAAGCTGTTCCCTATCTCGAAAGGAGTATGGAGAGCATTCAGGAAAACAATCGTGGCAGTTATTCACAAGACATAGTGGAAAATACACTGGCCCTGGCCGAATGTAAGATCCAAACAGGGGAATATAGAGAGGCAAAAGAATATCTTGATGCTGAACTGAATCTTATAAAACCAGAATTCCAACTCAAAAAGAACCGCTTGTTGGCGGCATATTTTGGAAGAATTGAAGATTACAGGAATGAAGCCTTTTTTCTGAAAAAGAATATCAGGATCCAGGATTCACTCAACGTTCATGAATCGGCGATCAAAAAACAACAATTGGTCGCGGTGGTGGCCCAGGAAGACCTTGATAATTCAAGGCGGATGATCGATCAGCAAAAGCTGGAGATGGAACGGGCCAGGAGCGAATTACAGAATAAAGATGAAAAAATCAACCTGGTCTTTATTTCACTTATTTTTACTTTGCTTGGATTTGCCGGACTGGTCTATGCCTACCTAAAGAGTATCAAGAACCAGAGACTTATCGCAGAGCAAAAACATATTATTGAAAACTCCCTTGTTGAAAAAGACTCGCTGCTTAAAGAGATTCACCACCGTGTGAAGAACAACCTGCAAATGGTATCAAGCCTCCTGAGCCTGCAAACCAAGAATACCAGAAGTAAGGCCGCAATTGAAGCACTGGAAGAAGGAAAGAGCAGAGTTAAGGCTATGGCCCTGATCCACCAAAAACTCTATCAGAACGAAGACCTGTCGGTCATCGAAATGCAGGGTTATATCGAAAGTCTGATCAATAGTGTTCAGTCTGTCTTCAAAAAAGGTGGTCATAATATCAATATCACCATCGATGCTGAAGGGGTGGAGCTCGATATCGATCGAGCTATACCTTTTGGCCTGATTCTCAATGAGCTCGTTTCCAATTCATTCAAGTATGCCTTTCCAGATGATCATGCAAATCCTAAAATATACATCCATCTCAGAAATAATGGCGAAGAGGGCTTTTTCGAATATGCCGACAATGGTATAGGACTTCCCGATGATTCTGACGAGAGGGCTAATTCATCTATGGGCATCCGACTGATCAACCGCCTGGTAAATCAACTACAGTCTAAGCTCGGTATCGATAAATCTACCGATGGAGTACGTTTTTACTTCAATTTTAAATAAATTTGAAGGATAAACTCCAACAGCATGAAAATCACATTTCTGGGCCATGCGGCGCTGAGTATTGACCTTAACGATACCAAGCTGCTGATCGACCCTTTTATCAGTGGAAATGAAAAGGCAAGCGGCATAATTGACGTTGACTCCCTGGAACCGGATTATATACTTGTTACTCATGCCCATCAGGATCATATTCTCGATGTGGAATCCATAGCAAAAAGAACCGGCGCTACCATTATAAGCAACTATGAAATAGCTACCTATTATGGGAATAAGGAACTGAAAGCACATCCGATGAATCACGGAGGCAACTGGGATTTTAATTTCGGCCGACTCAAATATACTCAGGCTATACATACTTCTTCCTTTCCCGATGGCTCCTACGGTGGCCAGCCAGGCGGTTTTGTTTTACAGGCCGAAGGTAAACGGCTATATATTGCAGGAGATACCGCCCTAACCATGGATATGAAACTCATTCCGGCCCAAGGTCTGTTAGATCTGGCCATTTTACCTATTGGGGATAACTTTACCATGGGCATAGACGATGCCGTGACCGCCGCTGATTTTTTAGAATGCGATCAGATCCTTGGATATCATTACGACACATTTGGATATATTGAGATCGATCATAACAGGGCAAAAACAGCTTTCGATAATGCAGGTAAGCATCTCCATTTACTCGATATTGGGGCCTCAATATCGCTTTGAGGATCATCCACTCGTATATGACCCCAAATGATCACGTAATTATTTTACCTGTCAGACATCTATTAAGAAGTCCAGGTCTGTTTGATCCTTGTTCTAATTAATATGGAAGCTCATTATTGCAAATATGTACTTGATTTTAAAAATCCGAGTGGTACTTCCAGAGGGATTCTAACTACAAAGGAATCTTATTTCATCATAATCAGGGAACGGGAGCGTATTGGGGTAGGAGAGTGCGGACTGTTGAAAGGATTAAGTATTGATGATGTTGATGACTACGAGGATATATTATCGGAAGTCTGCGAACAAATATCGCTGGGCTTTAACGCTCTGAAAGAGAGGTACTATCGCTATCCAAGTATTCAATTTGGGTTGGAACAAGCCTTTCGTTCGCTGGATGCCAGGGATCCATTTTTGTTATTTCCATCATCTTTCACCGGGGGGCATTCATCTATTCCTATAAATGGCCTGATCTGGATTGGAGATGAAGATTTTCTTTATGAACAATTAGAGCAAAAGATCGCCTCAGGTTTCCAATGTATCAAGATGAAAGTCGGAGCCCTGGATTTCGACACCGAGCTCCGCTTTATAAAAACACTGAGGCAGCGATATTCCACAAATGAGGTCCAACTCAGACTAGATGCCAACGGGGCTTTCCAACCTGCTGAAGCATTGGACAAACTGAAGTTGCTTTCTCAATATGAGATACATAGTATTGAACAGCCTGTGGCACAGGGTCAGCTAAAAATAATGACCGATCTGTGCCGAAAATCTCCAATACCTATTGCACTCGATGAAGAACTGATCGGATTATTCACAGTCGATAAAAAGAGGGAATTACTGGAGAGGGTAAGGCCTCATTACATCATTTTAAAACCAAGTCTTGTTGGCGGTTTTTCCGGGTCTCAGGAGTGGATCGATCTCGCCATGGAACTCAAGATTGGTTGGTGGATCACCAGTGCTCTGGAGAGTAATATCGGTTTGAATGCCATTGCCCAGTGGACCTCAACACTAAACACAACGATGTACCAGGGTTTAGGAACCGGGGGCCTTTACACCAATAATTTTAAATCTCCCTTAGAAATCCGACAGGGTATGTTATATTACGATCGCGGAGTAGAATGGTCTGCGAATTTAATTCATGAATTATGTTCATAGAAGAAGGTTTTAAAGGGCTGCACGATGGGTGGCGCTATGTTGTGGGTACGATAGTAATTTTCGGTGCCTGGCAGTTTATCGGAGCCATACCTCTGATGGTCGCTTTGGTATATAAAATGGTAGATACCGGTGGTTTTCCTACCGATATCACTGCTATGGCCGAAATGCTGGGCTCTAATTTATTTTTGTTTTTGATGCTCTTCAGTTTTGCCGTTGGCCTAATAGCTGTTGTGTTGACCGCTAGAATGCTCCATCGCCAGTCGATGACCTCGCTTACCACCAGCAGGCCTCGAATAGACTGGCAACGGATCGGCTTCGCTTTTGTATTGTGGACTATTATTTCTACGCTCTTTATTCTGCTCGACATCTATTTATCGCCCGATGACTATGAGTTTAATTTTAAGGCCACACCTTTTCTGATCCTGTTAGTAATTGCGGTACTCTTCATTCCTTTGCAAACCAGTTTTGAGGAATATTATATGAGAGCATATCTTATGCAGGGTATCGGTATTATGTCGGGAAGGAAATGGATTCCTTTGTTGATTACCTCTATGATTTTTGGGCTTCTTCATATTTTCAATCCGGAAGTTGACAAGCTGGGATATGGGATCATGGTCTTTTACATGGGTACGGGTTTGTTTTTAGGAATTATGACACTGATGGACGACGGGATTGAACTTGCACTCGGTTTTCACGCAGCAAACAACCTTACGGCAGCCATTCTCGTCACCGCCGATTGGACAGCCTTTCAGACCAATTCGCTTTACCGGGATATTTCAGAACCGGGACTTGGCTGGGATGTCTTGCTCCCCGTATTGGTTATTTATCCGATTCTCCTTATCATTTTTGCAAGACGCTATAGATGGAAGAATTGGAGAGAACGGCTTATGGGCGAGGTAGTCGGTATTGAGGAAGACGGGAGCGGTATGGAAAATGAAGTCGATGACCGGTAAAATCCATCCAGAATTTCGTTTTAATGGGTTGTCTTGCGACAGAGACGCATTATTCGAAATAGGCTATAGCTATATCAAAGAAGGAGAGCCGTACCTAAGGCCAATCGGCGATTTTTTACTCGATTGGTTATCCGATGATCCTGCTATCGTTGTAAGGACATCGGGCTCTACCGGACCACCTAAGAATATTACACTTACGAAGAAGGCTATGAGCTCTTCGGCCATAGCTACGGCCGAATTTCTGGGCTTAGGTTCGGGTTGTAAATCACTACTTTGTTTGTCGGCCATGCATATCGCCGGCAAGATGATGTTGGTCCGCGCATTGGTGCTGGGCTGGCATTTGGAGCTGGTATCGCCTTCCTCTAATCCGCTTCTCGAAGCACATGGGCAGTACGATTTTTGTGCGATGGTCCCGCTCCAACTCAGAAACTCCCTTCCTTACCTGGATCGGATCAAAACACTTGTCGTTGGTGGTGCGCCGATTCCTGGCAAGGACATCAATTCTCTTCATAATGTTGAAACGAGGATTTATGAATCTTATGGTATGACGGAGACGGCTTCCCATATCGCATTAAAATATATAAACGGACCGGCAGCAGGGGAGAATGCCAGGGTGCCTTTTAAAAAACTATCAGGAGTTTTGCTTTCTCAGAATAACAAAGATTGTTTGGTCATCGAACTACCCTGGGACCCGATGCAGACGATCATTACCAATGATATTGTAGAGCTGATAGATTCTGATCATTTCCATTGGCTGGGAAGGGCCGATAACGTGATCAATTCAGGAGGAGTTAAATTTTTTCCCGAAGCAATCGAGGAAAAATTGTCGGGGCTGATCAACCAACGGTTTATCATTTTAGGCCTTCCGGATGAAGTACTGGGTCAACGACTGGTGCTGCTTATCGAAGGTCCGGAGGATGGATTGGAAATAATGAATATAATTCGGAAACAGACGTTTCTTAGCCCCTATGAGATTCCGAAAGAAATTCTCAATCTGGTTAAATTTCCAGAAACTGAAAACGGAAAGATCAACCGGACTGAAATACAAAAATGGGCAGAAGATCTTTGATGTTCAAATGTATTTATGGTTTCCTATTAGGCAATGAAAATCTGACTAAAAAACTGTATTTTCATAGTTCAATAAACCCCCTATGAGAATATTAGCATTTTTCGCCTTGTTTTTCCTTTTTGGTAACGTTTACGGCCAACGGATCCTCAGTGAACGTCAGAGATCAGTTGTGATCGATGAAATTCTTGAGGAACGTTTCAATACACTTCTTCCTCGTTTGATGGATGAGGCCGGACTCGATATGTGGGTTTTGATCTCAAGGGAATACAACGAGGACCCCGTACTTAGGACTATGCTACCCGCTACATGGCTAAACGCCCGGCGGCGAACCATTTTGCTGTTCTATAGGGATATTGCTCAGGGTACCATAGAAAAATTAGCCGTAGCCCGTTACGATATTGGAAAACAGATCAGCTCGGCCTGGGATAAAGAAAAAGAGCCTGATCAGTGGCGTCGATTGGTTAGCCTGATCGAAGAACGGAACCCAAAGAACATTGGACTAAATTTTTCAAAAGACCATAATATAGCCGATGGCCTGGTAAAGACGGATTACGAGGAATTTCTGGAATACCTCCCTGCCAGATATCATTCCAAAATTATGTCGGCTGAACAACTGGCCGTTCGTTGGATAGAAACCCGGACAGAAAGAGAAATGGTACTCTATAATCAGCTTGTCGATATCACCCATGAAATTATTGCAGAGGCCTTTTCCGAAAAAGTAATTACAGCAGGGGTTACCACTACTACTGAAGTCGAATGGTGGATGAGGCAAAAGGTAACCGATATGGGCCTGGAAACATGGTTTCATCCAACGGTAGATGTCCAAAGAACCAACGACAAGCTGGCGGGTCATTTGTATTCATTTTCGGGACGTCCTGGAGATAAGGTAATCCTTCCGGGTGATTTACTGCATTGCGATTTTGGTATTACTTACCTGCGGCTGAATACAGACTGCCAGGAACTCGCCTATGTTTTAAAACCAGGCGAAACCAAAGC